>CAYWOP010000035.1:0-7752 GCA_964459935.1 uncultured Methanosarcinales archaeon
GGGTGCCTTCGGTGCAGCCAAGCGCTGCCGCGTTCGTCGAGACGGTGTAGTTCTCCGGTCCGCTCATCGCGACTCGCGTCGTGCCGCCGTCTCCGGACACGTTCACGTCTGCGACGTTGCTCGTCACGTCTGTCACGTTCGCGGATACGTCGATGGTGCGCGTGCTGTTCACGACGGTCTCGTTCACGCTGGCCGCGTTGACCGTCGGCGGTGTCGTGTCGAGGGTGAAGGAGTTGGTGACGCTGGTGTTCGTGTTCGGGACGTCATCTCTGCAGGTGACGTTCCACAGGTGGGTTCCGTCGTTGAGGCTCACGCTGTAGTTCGTCGCGGTGTTGTTCGAGACGCTCTGCGTTGTGTTCACTGTGTTGTCGACGCGGAGGTCGCAGCTCATCGTCGTGGCGATGTTGTCCGTCGGTGTCCAGTTGAAGTTGACAGGCGAGTTCGTGAGTGTAGCGGCGTTGCCGGGGCTGTTGAGGGTCACGCCGGGCGGTGTATCATCTACTGTGAAGCTCGTTGTTTCTGAATCGTTCCTGTTCTGCGCTGCGTCGTATGCGGTGATGGTGACTGTGCACGTGCCTTCTCCGCAGCCGAGCGCGGTCCCGTTCGTGCTCGTATCGTACGTGTTATCGTTGTTGCCGTCCGTCAGTGTGACGTTGTTACCCGCTGATGCGTTGACCAGGAGTACGGCGGTGGTGGCGTCGGTGACGGTGGCGGAGATGTTCACTTGTTCGTTGCTCGTGACGGTGGATTCGTTGGCGTTGACGGAGGTGACGCTCGGCGGGGCGTTGTCGAACGTGACGTTCGTCACTTGTGTGGTCTGCGTGGTTCCCGATGCGTTCCGTGCGGTGGCGTTGATCGTGAATGTTCCGTCGTGGAACGTGGTCGTGTCGAGGGAGACGACGAACTCCGTTCCTTGTGAGGTGTTGGTCTTGTTCGCTTGGATCGCTCCTGTCTGGTTGATGACGAGGAACGTAGTATTTTGTGCGTTGCCGGTGGTCGTCGCGTTGAGCGGGAGGGTTCCTTTGCGGATCGAATCTTGTGCTGGGTTGTTGATGGTGATGCCGGTGAGCGCTACCGCTAGGGGGAGTACTGCGAGAAGGAGGAGGACTACCCACCGTTTTTTACGCATACCTACATACTCGGATACGTCGGTATTTAAAGGTTACGTCCTGAGGTGCCAGCCGTGTTTGATGAGTTGGTGGCAGATCGTGAACAGGAATATTGAGAGGGAGATGAGGATGCCGGCGCCGAGCCATAGGCTGGCTTCGGTGTAGCCGATCATCCCGTACCGCACTCCGTTGATCATGTAGAACAGCGGGTTGAGTGAGGTGATCCAGGCGATGCTTTCGGGTATCTGTTGGATGCTGTAGAATACGCCTCCGAGGAAGATGAAGGGTGTTATCAGGAAGTTGAGGAAGACGTTGAGCTGGTCGAACTCCTGTGCCCAGAGGCCGATGATGATGCCGAAGCAGCTGAAGACGAGGCTGGTGAGGAGCATGAACGTGAGGGCGATGAAGGGGTGTTTGATCGGGATGACTTGGAAGGGCATGGCGATGATCCACGCGCCGATGCCGAGCGTGAAGCCGCGGGCGATGCCTCCTATGATGTATGCGGTGGTCATGCTGGTGTAGCTCAGCGGTGAGGTGAGGATGTCGTCGATGTGTCCCAGGTATCTGGAGAGGAAGAGGCTGCCGCTGGGGTTGCTGTATGAGCCGTTGATGAGGTTGAGCATGACCAGTCCTGGTACTAAGAACTGTAAGTAGTCCATATTTTCTAATCCGATGCGTCGGCCGAGGCCGACGCCGAAGATGAGGAGGTAGAGGAAGGAGGAGATGAGGGTGGGGAACATGGTGTTGTTCGGTCTGGTGAAGAACCGGATGGTCTCGCGTTCGATCATGGTCCAGAGCGCTCTGAGTTTATTCATCGCTGACCAGCCTCACGAAGATCTCTTCGAGGTCGTCCCGTTCCACTAGAATGTCTTCGATCTCCACGTTCTCCTGGACGATCTTGATGATGGCATCGGTGTCCGCGTCGGGCGGGAGTTCGATGCGGAGCGTGCCGTTTTCGAGCGTGCTCGCTTGGTCCAGGTCTTTGATCGCTTCGGGGATCTCCTGCGCAGGGGTTTCCACGGTCAAGTGTTTCCTTCCGAGCGTGGTGACCATGTTCTCCTTGTCGTCGACCTGGATGAGCTCTCCTGCTTTGAGCACGCCGATGCGGTCGCAGAGCTTCTCGGCTTCCTCGATGTAGTGCGTGGTGAGGAGGATGGTCTTGCCTTGCTCGTTGATCTCGCGCATGTACTGCCAGAGTTCTCTCCGTAGCTCGACGTCCAGTCCTGCGGTCGGCTCGTCTAATATCAGTATGGGCGGGTCGTGCATGAGGGCGCGGGCGAGCGCGAGTCGCCTCTTCATACCACCGCTGAGTTCGCGGAACGTCGCGTCTTGCTTGTCGAGGATGCCGAACTGGTCCAGGAGGTGTTCCGAGCGTTGCCTGGCTTCTGCTCGGGGCACGCCGTAGTACCCGGCTTGGTAGATGAGTAGTGTCTTGATGGAGAAGTACGGGTCGAAGTTGTACTCTTGCGGACTGAGACCGAGGGCGCGTCGTGCTTGTTGGTAGTCGTCGGTGACGTCGTGTCCTAATACGGTTGCGGTGCCTGTGTCCAGATCGGCGAGCCCTGTGAGTATCTCGATCGTCGTCGTCTTCCCCGCGCCGTTCGGGCCGAGGTAGCCGAAGAACTCCCCTTCTTGGATGTCCAAGGAGAGGTCTTTGAGTGCATGGACGTCTTCGTAGTGCTTGTTGACGTTCTGCAGAGAAACCGCTGGTGGCATATATGATATATTAATGGTAAAGAGTTTTTTAACTGTTCCGCAGGTCCTTCACGATCCTCGTCTCGTTGATGTTCGGGTGGATCTTGAAGCTGTGCTTGCAGTAGACGCAGTCCTTCACCGCCTCTTTCGGTTTGCGTTTCCGCGGCTTCATCTTCTGCGTTTGCCTGCACTCCGGGCAGCGGACGAGGAACATATGTAACTGTTGTACAAGTCATGGTTTTATGTCTTTGGTAAGTGTGTCCAGTGAATTTTTCTTTTCGATATAGTAATTAATTAGATGTTGCTGCGTGCCAGCAGCAGAGCTGCTGGTTTGATGTAACGCGAGGAAACGGGTGGATCAACGCATTTCGAAATACCTCTCAAGGCAACCCACCTTTCCTCGCGATCATCCCCTGATCCGGTAGCGATACACTCATGATTACTCACCTGAGCGCTAGCCGTAAATCACATCTTACGGCCCCGGATAACTCAAAACGAGTTTTCACTTATCGACGCATAACTCAAAAGATTTTTTCAGTTCTGCCGGAGAGAACCTAAGAAAGCATTTATCTCTGTAGTAAAGGTCTCCCAAGCAACAATATAGCCCTTTTTTAATCGACAGACACAATCGTTCGATTTATGAACAGCTCGGTCATTCACTGTAACGTTTCCAGAGCGCTACCTGTGGTTTCGACGAACGTATCGATCTCTTCCCGTTTGATGGTGTACGGCGGGGCGAACATGATCATCCGCCCCTCGGGCAGTTGATTGACCCCTCGGTCCCGCATCGCTTCCTGGACCTTCCCCGCAAGCGTTGAATCACGCACATCGACGGCTTGCAGCAGTCCTTTCCCGCGTACCTCCCTGACCGCCTCTAACGATTCCAGTTCCTGTAGACGTTGGAAGGCGTATTCGCCTTTCTCTCGGACCTCCGTAAGCAACCGTTCGTCGTCGCGTTCTAAGATTTCAATGACTTGCAGTGCGAGTGCGCTCCCTTCGGGCGTCCCGGCCAGTCCGTTCCCTCGTCTGTGCAGTTTCTTGTACGACTCGCCTTCCTCCTCCAGTGTTTCCAAGGCGTCCACTATCTTCTCATCGAGTACCGTTGCAGACGTGGGGTAATATCCGCCGGTGAACCCTTTCCCGAGGGTCATGATGTCCGGCTCGATACCCGTGTGTTCCGATGCGAACCACGCCCCCGTCCGTCCCATACCCGTTGTGACCTCGTCGGCGATAAGCAGTATATCCCGCTCGCGGCAGATCTGGCTGATCGGTTCGATGTACGATTCTGGAAGCTCTACTGCTCCTCTCACGCCCATGACGGGTTCGTAGAAGAACCCCCCGACCTTTCTCCCGTCGGACTCGATCTCCTTCACTTGTTCCTCGAAACTTTGCACGACCTCACCGATTCCCTCCTCAGATTTATAGCATGGAGATCTGATGACGAGCTCGTTCCTTTCCGGGTCGATGATATCGAGTTGTGCCTCGATGGAACCATGGTAGCCGCCCCGGATCGCTCCGAAGACGAGCTCATCCCTTGCATGACCTTTCGCCTTGTGGTATTTCACCGCTTCCTTCCGTGCGTTTTCACAGGCCATCGATCCTGAACACCCGTATATCACGAACAGGGCGTCGTTCGGTGTGTCGATGAGGTCTGTGAGCTTGCTCGCCAGATGCTCTGCGTGCGGATTTGTGTTCTGTTCGTACAGGTGATTCGGCGTGCCGGCGATGTCCCCGTCTCGCTTGATCGCCATGAGTTCCTCATTGTTTGCGCCGAGGACGTTGTACCAGTAGCCCGCCATCGCATCCAGTTGCTGTCCGAACTCTTCGGTCTCTACCCGGGTCCCGTCGCCCCCGACGACGGTGTACGGAGGCGTCCGTTCTCCGTAGCACGGCATGAGATCAGACATCGTCTTCCTCCCGTATCTCGATGGGATATCGCTCTTGCAATGTACGGAGCACATCATAGGCAGGGCCGGTCGGGTTGTAGACGCGTAGCTGTTTGTCATTACGGGCGGCTCTGCCCGCCGTCGCTTCCATGAGCTGGGTTCCGAGACCTTCCCCGCGGTAGTCTTCGTGGACGACCCAGTGGGTTTCCTGCCACACCTCGTCAGTTTCGTAGAAGCTGACAAAGCCGAACGGTACTTTCTCTCTCGCTTTGCATCCGAAGAGATACGTGTCAGTATAGTCTGGAGTGCTTCCTTGTTCTATCATCCGCACGTGTCGTTGCACGTCGGCTATGCCGCGGGGCGGCTCTCGCTCTGTTAATGCCGGTCGCTCTTCACGCACTTCCTCATAGTATTGGCGGAGCAGCGAGTGAAATCTGCTCGTTCGCTCTTCGTCCAGTACGGAGTCAAGGCGGGACCCGTCGAGCAACCACGACGTCACCATTTTCATCATCGTATAGTAACAATTTATTTTTAAAAGTTCACACTCTATTTTTTGTAAAACCGCAATATACTTAAGGTATATATCGATTTTTACAAAATATGGCCGATATCAGACTGTTGGATGAGATACTCGAGGACACGGTGGAACTGGACAAGACCGACCGGAAGATACTGTACCAACTCATGATCGACGGACGACAACCCCTCTCAGATATCGGAAGGAAGGCGCACGTCTCGGAACAAGTGGTGAGCTACCGCATCAACAAGATGCAGGAACGCGGCGTCATCAGCGACTTCCTCACCATCCTGGAGATCAGCAAGCTCGGCTTCGGAGCGTACCGCGCCTTCTTCCGACTCGCGAACGTCACACCAGAGAAAGAACGAGAAATAATCAAGCACTTCGGAGAACACCCGAACGTGTTCTGGCTCGTACGGACCGGAGGGCGGTGGGACCTGCTCGTGGACTTCATGACGGAAAACATCGCACGGTTCGACGAAGAACTGCAGCACAGCATGAACACGTTCCAAGGACACCTGCAGAACAAGGAGGTGATGACGTTCCTCGACAGCCACCACTTCCGTCGGGATTACCTGCATCCCGAGACGGGTACGAGCGAGGAACGGGTGTACTTCGGGGGCGTGCCCCAAGAAGAAAATCTGGACAGGACCGATCTGGAGATACTGAAGAGCATCGCGACCGACGCTCGGAAACCCTACCGACACGTTGCGGACGAAATAGAGGTATCGCCGAACACGGTGAAGCACAGGATAGGTGCGATGGAAGACGCAGGGGTGATACAGGGCTACAGCCCCCGGATCCACCCGACCGTGTTCGACTGTCCGTGTTACAAGATCTTGCTGACAGTACATAACCTGGACGAGCAGAAAGAGCAACGACTCATCCGGTTCGCGAAGGAGCACGAGAACGTGATCTTCATCGAGAAGATCGTGGGCAGTTGGAACTTCGAGTTCGACATCGAATGTAACGATGATAAGGAGTTCCGGACGTTGATGCGGCAGATGAAGGACGAACTCAGCGATATCGTCGTGGATTACGAGACCATCACGTTCTATTACGATTACAAGGTCAACTACTTCCCCGTAGATATCGAATCTGTCATCGGGTAGCGTGTCACAGTACAAAGAATCGTTGTTCCCGGGGAACGCCACAACAGTTACGACAGAAAGTACCGTGCCAGCAGCGGAGCTGCGAATGGGATATCGCATGCAGAGCTAGGAGAGCTTGGATGTTCTTGAATACGTACGTAACGGTAAGCAAAAACGTACGGATATCTTTCTATATGGAAAGTAATTGGCTGGTTGTACTCGTCAGAGCCGGTCCTCGGACGTCTTCCGCTGTCCAGGGCCAGTGCTTGAAGAAGGCGGAAGCGTACGGAAGGTCATGAGCAACGTCTTCACGCTCACTGACCACACGGGTCGCCGTGTCCGGCTCACCGAGGAACGCTGGCGGCATATCAACGCGGAACATCCCGAGATCGCAGCTGATATCGGCGTGTTGAAGCGAGCACTGCGGTCACCGACGACCGTGCAACAGCGCGGAGATATCCGCTATCTCTATCGATTCCGCAAACCTGCGCAACGGTATCTCTTACTCGTGGTGAAATATTTAAACGGAGAAGGATACGTTATCACTGCGTATAGGACGCGTGAGATACAATGAATGGGAACATGAACGTCCACTACGACGAAGAAGCAGACTTCCTCGAGATACGCATGGGCGAAGCCACGCCGTGTTACGCCGAAGAAGTACAGCCCGGTATCATCATCCGCCGCGACGAACAGACCGGATCCGTGAAGAGCATCGGTGTCGTCGACTTCCGAGAACGCAGCGACGAAGGATTACATCTTCCCGTGGACATATCAATCTCGGCAGTAGCGTGATATCGTCCTGAGCTTTCAAGTGAAACAGGAAAACGAGTTATCGCCAGCAGCAGAGCTGCTGGTTCGATATCGCAAGGGGAGCTGAGAGAACGTAAGTGACGCTTACGTAACGGAGCGATACGATCATTTCCAAAGCCACACAAGAAATAAGACGCCTTGAGAAACCCCCTGATTTCTCTAAACCGGCACAGCAAAATATTTATAAAGATGTTACCACTGTACAGTTACATGTCTTTTTGGAACTGGAGTAAAGCTGCGGTCCTCGGCGGGCTGGGCATGCTAGTGGCAGATGCGCAGGCTCAGGAAACCACTTCAGCATCTCCACATATCCGTGACTCAGTGAAGACCATGTTCGGTCTGCACGGTTATGAACACCACAGCAGCAACACCACGCTGGAGGATGCCCGTGCACTCGTCCTGGGAGACATCCACGGATCACGCGAAGCTAGCCTGGCCCAGCTGCTCGAAGAACATACTCGCCCCGACTCAAAAGTGCTGCTGGAACAACCCGAGGGCGGCTACATGGACAGCACTGACTTGGGTTCGCTCGATCAAGAATCGCTGAAATGGACACGCCTCAAGCTCCAGGACCAGCTCGCCCTGCTCACCGCAGAACGGGAGAACACGCTCTACGGCATCGACACGGAAAACCGGAGCGC
>CAYWOP010000035.1:7762-8349 GCA_964459935.1 uncultured Methanosarcinales archaeon
GGGGGCGGGCCGGTTTGCAGGAAAAAAAAAAAAACCTAAGGCGGGCCATCTGTATCAAAAAGGCGATAAGGACCTTCACCCTGTCGAACAGTATCTCGTGGAGCAGAACTACGGCGGGTTCAAATCAGACACCACAACACAACTTGAAGAGATCCGCTCAGTCCAGAACGCCACCGCTGATAGCATAGAATCAGCACGACAAGACTCCATAGAAGCGAACATACTACAGCACCTTCAAGCGGGAGGACACTCCGTTATAGTGACGGGCAACAACCACGTGACCGACGCAATCGGAGAGGGAGTGGCTGCCACTCTGGAACAGTCGGACATACCATATGTAGCGTTTACAGAAAAAGACAACGGAGAAGAGACGACGTGGGACGAGGCTCAGAAGTATTCGTTCGACGCTTTCATCGAACCGTATCTGCGGAGTCACGGCCTCGAAGAATATATAGATGAGTACAGAGAACGCTTTATGCAAGTTCCCGCTCCCGATTCGACAGGTAAACACTAAGCACTCTATTACTAGCGACATAAGAAATTCTGAGCCCCCTTTTTGTTCTGAACGTACTGAATTTTTTCTATAT
>CAYWOP010000036.1:0-8028 GCA_964459935.1 uncultured Methanosarcinales archaeon
CTGGTTTGAGTGAAACAACCGTAGCATGCTGATCAGGAGGACCATGATGAGCGGTCCGAGGACCAACCCGGAGAAGCCGAACACGCCCAGTCCGCCGAGCACGCCGACAAGTACGATGACGGGGTGGATCTGTGCGTGTTCACTGATTAGCTTCGGCCGTAGGACGTTATCGATGTTCATCGCCAGGACAGAGCCGTAGATGAGCAGGCCGATGCCGTTCGCGTACTCATTTGCGGAGAGTTTCAGCAACGCCGCTGGTCCCCAAACGATCGGGGTGCCGACGACGGGGAAGAAGCAGAGGATGATCATGATGAACCCCCAGAACACAGCGTTGGGCACTCCGAATATTAAAAGGCCGATACCACCGATCGTTCCTTGTATGACAGCTGTCAGGACCTGGCCGTAGAGCACGCCGTGGCTGACCTTGTGGATCTCATCCACCAGTTTGTTCTTCGTCTCCTGCTCGAGCGGGAGGTGCTTCTCCACCGAGCGGAACAGTCCAGGTCCTTGCTTGAACCCGTAGTACATGATAAAGAAGAGCACGAACAGACCGAGGATAACGCCGGGGAGCGAACCGATCACGTTCGACGCGGAGCCGATGATGAAATCGCCCAGACGGTTCAGTACCTGACTCGTCGCTTGCTCCACCTGCGCCTCGTTGAGACCCAGCTGCTCGACGAGAGCGGAGCTCTCGAGGTTCAGCGACTTCACGTTCGCTAGGGCGCTCGTCGCCTGTCCGATCATCGTCTTCACGATGAACACGCTCGGGATGATGATGACGAGCAAGACTATCAGCACCATGAGACCTGCGCTGATGGAGTCGTTCCCGATCATCCTATCCAGGCGTTCGTACAGCGGGTAGAGGAGGTAGGTGAGGATGAGCGACATCAGGATGTACTTGAAGAACGGTTGTATCATGAGGAACGAGAGGTAGGCGAGGGCGACGAGGATGCCCATGAAGAACCACCAACTCATCCGCTCCGTATCCATATCTTCTACTCCAGCGGTTGCTGTATATAAAAGTCACGGCATGGGCAATCTAGTGATGGGTCATGTTGATTTTCCGGAATGTGCAGTTGGTAATTAATTACAATATAGAAAAGAAATCTGGTAGAAACGAACAGAAGGAAGCACGTTGTAGAGCTCGCAAGTTTTAAAAGCAGAACAGATGTGCCATACCGTACGCCTCCGTAGCTTAGCGGGAGAGCAGCTCCCTTGTAAGGAGCAGGTCGTGGGTTCGAATCCCACCGGGGGCTTAACTTCTGTATACGTAACTGCGAAGTAGTTGGTAGGAATAGCATTTATTGCTTTCGGAGCTGATGGCAGGAATTAGCTATTGGT
This sequence comes from uncultured Methanosarcinales archaeon, assembly GCA_964459935.1. GTDB lineage: Archaea > Nanobdellota > Nanobdellia > Woesearchaeales > CAYNLP01 > CAYNLP01. The sequence goes on from CAYWOP010000036.1 coordinate 1,342, forward strand.
TACTCTCGGATTTCGTATGAGGAACTAAATTTTTGCCGTGCTACTTTTTCTCCTTGCGTATAATCCCCCTCTCCGTAGAAAACCATGCCTATTCGGCTTATAGGTGTCGCTTGAGAAAGGTGAGTTTCAAACTCTTCGTACATCGCATCTGCTGCCTCGTCGAGAGGCACGCGATACAGACCGGTTCCTAATGCAGGAAAACCTATCGATTGGAATTCTTCTTCCGCGGTTTTTTCCAGAGCGTTCTTGGTGCTTTTTGCGATTACCTTTGGATCGCTGTAAATCTCGTTCTCGGTTGGATCATAAGCCACCGCAACAGAGTGAATTACTCGTTCCGCACTGAGATCTCCGGCCGTTGTCAGATGGGCGGAGGTTTCTGGGACTTTCATGGAGATATCTTTTTTCTCATTGACATAGTCGCTATTCTGGGCAATCTCTCTGGCTTCTTCAAATATCTCTCTTCCGCCATCTCGCATGAAAGCAGATTGTACGTTGCCTGGAAAAGCTACCGCTTCTAAATCGGGATTTGCGGGACAGACCAGTACCTCTGCTCCGTATCGGGTTATGCTGTTCTGCACTATCTCAATCAGATCGTCATTCATCTCTACTTGTAACATATTTCGTCGAATCCAAGATACTTTTATATAACTTTTGTTACTTTACAGTGCTCTCACAAGATATCTTTCGTGAGATTATCATGGTGAAATTTTCGCCCCGCTTCGTTTACATAACGTATCGTTGCCCACTGAGGGCTGACTTCATACAGAAAGTCTTCAGAGAATTCTGGTTCTTGGGTGTTCTACAATTACTATATTAATAACTCAAACGCAAGCGTTTACGCATAGGTTCTCCGGCAAATAACGTTACTATACATTAGTAATAAAAATAGTAAGATTTTTAAATTGAAAACTCATAATTGATTTCCATGAAAAGTACCGAGACAACTGAAACATCCATCACGCTTTCATATAGGCAGGATAAGTGGGGGATTGAACGTATAGTCTTAGATACGGTTCAGAACCACTTACCTCGGGACAGCAAGGCACAAGATGTGCACGTGCGGTTGAAGCAGAACGGTTCCTTCCGTGATTTAAAAGATGCGGATCCTGAAGAAGAAACGGAAGAGATAGTTTTTCAAGACGATGGGGAGGGATTTGATTCGAACCTTCTCTCTACCTTGTATTCTACTAAAAGAGCAGACCAAATTAGTTCAGGGCAATTCGGTGAGGGTTTAAAACTGGTATCTGCAGCTGCATTACGGAATAATATAGATGTCCAATATTCCTCACGTGACTGGAGCGCTGTTCCTTTTTCAAAACAACGTACGATTGATGGTGAAGAGGTACGAAAGTTATGCTTTAGAGTGCATAAGCTGCACAACCAGCGGCGAAAGGGTTCGGAGACGAGATTCGAGAATCCTCCAGAAGAATTAGTAGATGAGGTTCTTTCGTTGCCGGAGAAGGTTCTATACTTCAATGATGCCGTACGTGTGTTGGGGGAAGAGGAAAACAACGAACAAACGACGCGGAGCTGGCGTTCTGAAAATGAGAGTGAACAGGAGTTTCGTATTACTGCACTTTCTGGCAATAGGGGTGGCAATCTGGATGAGGCTACAGACCGTGAACCAGGAGTAGAAGATTGGTACAATTCTCGAATCATTGATTTGAATAATGGAGGGTCGTCGCTGTTTGTTAAAGGAATAAAGGTCAAGGAGCTTGAGGCGATTTTTAGCTACGATCTGGCCACGGATGAGATAACACCAGATCGGCAATACGCACCTGCTACAGAGGTGGAGCATGAAATCGGACGATTACTGAAACACCATGCTGAAAAAGATGCGGTAAAACAGGTTTTAGTTGAAGCTGAGAAGCAATCAAGAAAGTATCTGGAGTTCAGAGCGCTCAGTGGAAGAAACAAGAGCTCGTTCGAAAGGGGGGCTGGCCTTTCGGTCGGTTCGTCTCTGGGACCATCACGCAACAAAATTAATTCTACGTGGCGCACCGCATTCTATGACACTTTTGGCGAAAATGCTGTACTATCTTCGCGGTCAGAGGCTGACAAGGACGCTGAGCATTTGGAGTACAACGTGGTCTCGCTGGATAGAAGCGTTGACGCTTACGTACGTCGAATTCAAGGTATAAACACTGCCAAGGATGTAGTCGGGGAGAAGCGCTACGTTTGGGTGGAAAAAGATGAATTAACCGAGCAGGAAAGAAGCGTACTAAACTTGTCTGACCGAATAAATGAGAAACTGCGTCACATCATTGAACGAAACTATGAAGGTTCAAAACGTCGAGATTACGACAGTGATTTTACGCACCCGGAGCTTTACGTTTTTGAAAAGGCAGTAAATAAGGCAGGTCGAGAAATCCCCACGGCAGGTATGACACAGATTGATGAACGTATGGGAATCAGAAGAGATCAATTACAGGACCCCCTACGGTTTACCGAAACTTACGTTCATGAGATTGGCCACCAAGTTTCAAAGTCACCTGATTATGACCGAAACTTTGAACAGGTTGGATATGACATAGCTGCCAGCTTACTCCTCGAGCTCTTAGATGAATAAGTCATCCAGAAACTACTTTCGGTCGCTTCGTTTACATGACGTATCGTTTCTCATCGGGGGCTTTCGTATTTACTTTTACCTTAATAAATAAATAGGACGCCGTAGTTTTCTCCTATACCCGAAGTGAAGGAGAGCTGATCTGGCATGAACGGGGTCATGTATCCTTGATGAATCTTGGAAAACATCAGATTACGCCTTTGCATCCATCGACACAGCCAGCCCTCGCCTATATAAGTATCAAACGTTAAGTCTGAAGTGGGAGAGGGGGGAACGCTCCACCAGTACATTTTGGGGGTCATGTATGAAACGTATAGCACTCATTGGGCTAGCGGTACTGCTAGGAACGGGCATGGCGTCAGGCTTCGCCGTGACGTCACAGCTCGGCTACCACCCGAACTCCTACAAGCACGTGATCGTGTATACAGACAATACCTCCGGCATGTTCGACATTCGAAACGGCACCGGAAACATCGTATATTCGGATGGCTTGGTCCCGACCACGTGCCAAGGAGGACAGCCCTGCCTGGTCGGACAGTTCTCCAACGTGACGGACCAAGGCACTTACCACATAAACACGAGCACAGGAGCAACAACCGATACGTTCCAGATCTCCAACGATACATTCCAAGAACATGAAGCCGCGTTCCTCGAATTCTTCGAAGCGAACAAGCAAGTGAACTCCTCGTACCACAAGGACCTGCACAAAGCACAAGACCCGTACTTCCCGATGCAGGCAGACGGTAGCTTCATCAATGAAGCATGGATGTCATCCAGCACTTTGATACGCCTCGGAAGCGCATACCAGGCGAACCCTGACTTCTTCACCACCGACAAATACACCACCGTGCAGGACGGAGAGCTGGATATCCTCGAACACATACGGCACTACACAGAATATCTTACGATGCTGCAAGACGCAACTCCCGACCGAGCAGTATCCAAGGGGTGGAACAACAATTTCCTGTGCGGAACAGCGGATCCTGATGAAGAGCAATGGAACGACGAACCGGAAGACTGTATGACCTTCGTGAATACAACATCGGACCTGCACACCGCTGAAACACTCCTGGCGTACACCCAGGCCATGCCCGCCCTGGAACAGCAGAACAGTTCGTACTCCCAGCAGATACTGCAGCGAGCGGAAAACACTTCATCATACTTGGAAGGGAAGAACCTGAGCGGTGGATCGCAAGCATATCACGGCGCTGCGATGTTCCAACTCTACGACTACACCGGCGATGAACAGTACCTGCAAGAAGCGCACGACATGCGGGACTCCGTGGCGCGCTCCATCGCGATCCACAACATCCAGGGGAACGAGTTCTACTGGGAAGAATACGTGAAGCACAAAGCAGACATTACAGAAAACAATCTGACGTACGTCGTGAACGGGAACGAACCGGTAGCGTTCTTCGACACGAGCATCCACAACTACAGTACAGGAGAAGGAGTACTAGAATGGGACGATAACTCATTCCAGTCATCCCGGCCGATGCTCACCGCCGCCCTGTACTCCACGAAACAACATACGATGCAGGGAGACACAAAAGCGCAGATACGAGCAGACGCGCAGATATCCTGGCTCACCGGGATGAACAGCATCCAAGACGGGCATGGCGACGGTGAAAAGGTCCGCAGAAGCTTCATCTTCGGAATCGGGACCAACCCCGACTCCTACCACAGCAGATTGAACCCGGACCAAGAAAACTTCCTCAACGGGATCGACTACATACCGGGCTGGGTCAGCGGGGCGTATGACAGCAACGGAGACGATATATATAATCATCAAGATGACTGGAATGCGTGGAGGTTTACCGAGAGCACCAACCACATGGTAGCGCTCGCACTCGAGAACTTCGCCTACATGGACGCTGCATACAGCGAAGGAACTGCTCCTGCAGATCGCAACCTGAACGGATCGGAGCGGAATACATCTAACCAGACCGAAGGAAACGAGACCGATGATAACGGCAACGAAACCGTGGTTTCCGAGACCGGACTGGTGAGGACGACAGATACGGGATTAACAGTCGGCTTTTCCTGCAAACCGGAAGACACCAGTGATAATCTCGTTGTCGACTGGAATTTCGGCGACGGTGCATCAATGACTGACGTATCATACGTGCAGAACCACACGTATGGTTCGGAAGGAACGTATCTGGTGCAGTGTGACGTGTGGGACAACCAGAATGTCAAGTTCGTTTCTGAACAGGCCTACATCGAAGTCGGCGATAATCAAACGGAAGAGAATCAGACAGAGAACGAGACGGACGAGCAGGTGGATAACGAAACAGACGCTACCGACAACGAAACAACGTCTGAGACCGGACTGACCAGGACAGATTCTACCGAATTCGAATCAACGTTCGCCTGCAACCCCGCGGGATCCAGTGATGACCTGGTCGTCGACTGGAGCTTCGGCGACGGAACGTCACGTACCGATGTGAATCCAGTCCAGACACACCGGTATAACTCCAGCGGCACGTACTTCGTGCAGTGTGACGCCTGGGATAACGTGAACGCGGAATTCACCTCGTTGCAAGGATACTTCAACGTGCCGCACAACAGCTCGAGCCTGGAAAACCAGACTGATAACGAAACCGTTGACAATTCAGGAAACGAAACTGTTAACGAGACCGAAGATTCCACTTCGATAGGCGAGCTCGACCTCATGATCAAGCAGTGGTATCCGCAAGGCAGAGACTACGTGTTCATCTGCGAGAACGGCGGCCAGGAGTACGAGTGGAGCTTCGGAGACGGACAAGCGCAGCTCACCCGGGGTGATGACGTCTACCACATATACGAATCAGCTGGGAACTATACCGTCCAATGCTCCTCTTCCGGTGAAACCGCGACGCTCAACATCACGGTTGAGTGAACGCAGTCAATGACGGCGTTACACTCATCACTGGAGTTCGCTCATGGACCGTTGTTATGCGCCCCCTTCAGGATAAATAATGCACTGGTGCCCTGCTTTCCCGGATGTTACTAGGAAGTAGCTGGTAAGCCAAAATCAACTTGTGCGTGCTTTCTTGCTTTCATGAGATAAGTCAGGATGTTTAGGTTTAGCACTGGCTAGGTACGTAGCTATCTCAGCAGTCAACACTGTTTGCGTTCCCATCAATGCTGCTATAAATGGAATCGAAAGAGTTACGAATCATACGGAACTATCCCAGTTGGTATCGGTACAGCGAAAGTGGTTCATGAGACATATATGAACATATGATAATTCACCGAAAAGAAAGCTTACAACGGAGGCTTTCTTTGCCAGTTGGATAGTGATTGAGAAGATCTGCGCGTAGACCCATCGGTCTCTGCAAAAAATGTAGGTTTTTCGATCTTCATTCTAGGATATTACCTACTTTTGCGCAACACTTGCCCCCGTCCTCACAGGATTGACTACTCGGGGTGTAGTTCTCTGGACATTCTTGCTCCGGATTTATGCACATCGACTCGTTATGCAATTCCGTACACTGGGGCCTTTTACAGCAAAATGTCTCAATAGAACTCAGAAAGAAAGCTAGGAGCAGTAAAGCGGACAGCGTAAGAAGCAAAATCCACTTAGTGCGATTCTTCATTCATTTAATCAAGAGGAGAATTTCTATATAAAAAAGCTACGGCTACTGTTGCTTTCTATCTTTTTCTCCTGATTCTGTCTATAAACTGTTTTTCCATAGTGGCTGGCAAAGCATTCATTAATCCCTATTGGAGATGCGCTTGCATGGTCCATAGAGAGTTCTCCGTGGTCTTCGACCGCGTCACCTGTAACAGGACCGTTCACGCATCCGGAGGCGCTCTGGATGGTCTCGCCGCTGCTCGTCATCCTCTTCCTGATCGACTTATACTTCGGACGACATCAGAGTGAACAACTCGGCTGGAACACGGCCTTCGGGAACTCCGTCTCCCTCCTCTGGGTCTGCGTCCTCCTCGCACGGTGGCTCATCGACCAGTATCCGACTCCGGACCTGTTCTTCACCGCGCTGCGTACCAACGAACTCCTCTTCGGACAAGCACTCCTCGTCGCTGTACTGTTCACTTGGTTTCTCACCATGCTCGATTGTAACTTCTTCCACGTGTGGCCCACGGGCATCGCGTTCCTCGTCTCCTCGGCGAAGTCG
>CAYWOP010000037.1:0-6522 GCA_964459935.1 uncultured Methanosarcinales archaeon
GATGCGAGCAGGTCGGAGGGCGCGGTGTTCCATGCGAGCGTGGTCATGACGAGGAAGACGACCAGGATGATGACGGTCTGGAGGACGTCGCTGACGAGGTCCATCTGGAGCCCGCCGAGCAGGGTGTATATCAAGGTGACGCCCGCACCGATGCCGAGTGACGCTGTGTACGTCAATCCTGTGAGCACGGTGACGAGTGAGCCGAACGCGACGGCTTGGGTCGCGGTCCAGAGGAGGAGCAGGACCACTTGTATGACTGCGGCGAGGATCGCGTTCTTCCGGTCGAACCGTTCGTGGAAGAAGTCCACGATGTTCGTCGCCTGCAGCTGCTTCCCTGTTTCGTTTATCCGCTGCGCGATGGCGGCCATGATGCATGCTCCGATCAGGAAGGACAGGGGCAAGGCGAGGCCGAAGCTGATCCCTGTCCGGTACACTTCGGCGACGATGGCCACGCTCCCGCCCGCACCGACCATGCTGCTGAAGTGGGAGAACGTGAGCGTCCACACTCCTGTGGATCTGTTGTTGACGAAGTACCAGGACCGGTCGTCGCCTCCGATGTACCAGGCGAGTATGAGGAGGAGGGCGAGGTAGCCCAGGAGTACGGCAGTTGTGAGCATACCGGACGGGTCGACGGCAAGTCTTATAAAAATACGTTGTTAGTTAATACAACAACAATGGACGTGGTGCGTGGCCTGGAACAAGCGGGATTGAGCGGGAACGAAGCGACGACGTACTACGAACTGCTGCGGCGTCAACCGCTGCCGGCGAAGGAGATCGCGCAGATCGTGGGGATCGACCGGTCGCAGATGTACACGGTGCTCGACCGTCTCGCCGAGAAAGGCCTGGTGCAAGAGGTGCAGCAAGAGAACCGGAAGGTGTTCGACGCGAGCTCTCCTGAGAATCTACTGAACCCGATCCGGGAGCGAGCATCCTTTATCGAATCACTCCTCCCGGAGCTCGAGGACGTGGAACGGGCTCGGAGCGTCGAGAACGAGATCACTGTGCTCGACGGTCGCCACGGTCTCCGCACGTTCGTCAGGCGGTACCTGCAAAAGGGCGAGGCGGAGTTCCTGGGAGCGACGGGGGCCACGTACGACTACCTGTACGAATCGCCGCGGCTTGTGGAGGAGGTGGAGGATATCGGATTCACGGCCCGTGCCATCGCGTATCCTGATAAACGCGATCACTCGATGACAAGTGTGGACACGTTGTCGTTCCGGTATCTCGATATCGACTTCGACACAACGACCTCTATACTCGATGCGGGCATCGCGTTTCACTACATCGCCGAGGAACCGCAGATCATCATCGTACAGAACGATCTCATCGCCACGACGTATCAACGACTTTTCTCATTCTTGTGGAACGTTGCGGAACCGTGAATCGTCGCAGTAAGTTAGCTGAGCCTGTTGTCTATAGTACGTAGCATCGTGTGTCCAAGGAGTGAAGAAACCGATACGGGGCGGAGGCCGGTCTACCCCGTGCAAGCGGCGAACATGTTTGAACGTTGTTGCTGAGCGCCCCTTTACTCGGTCCACACTTGTTCCTTTCTCGTTGCTATCCGTTTCAAGAGTAACATTTAACAACGAGATTGCTCCAACGCTAACTATGTCGCAGGGGCAGTACTTCGCGCTGAACAGGTCGGGCGAGCAGCACGAGCGGTACATGACGAAGATGGTCGAGTATCACACCAAGGAAATGGCTCGTGTTCCGGTCGGATCTGAGAAACTGCTCAGTTTCGGACGCGCGTCGGCTCTGCAGAACCGGACCGAACAGGAGCGAGAAACGCTCTATAATATACTCGCTACCATGCCCGAGGAGATGGATATCGCCTCCTTGGATGCCACACTGGAAAATCGCGCTGGTGATCCGAGAGACGCGTATCTCCGGACCGTCACGAAGAATACTTGCCAGTTAGGTGAGTACGCGGTCACGGATGCGGACGCGTTCTTCTCACATCTCGCCGCCAGTCTGGAGTGAATCATCGCAGGTGGGTCATACGTTTTCTTGAGATTTTCAGAGAACGAGCGTTTCCTGAGTCGGAACTGTGTTTGGTGTGTGGGTTCGACGTCTCTCTGTGTTAACCGAACCGCGAGAGTGCTTCTTGCATGGCTTGGGGGATTGCGTTTCTGTCATCCACGGGTTTCAGTGTTTCTTCGATGGTCTGGTACGGTGGTGATCGCGTCGCTTTCCACGGTTCGGCGTATTCCGGCAGAGCAGCTGTCGTGTGTTGGTATATCGGCGTGCTTTTGTGATGCCAGAGCGTGCATTTGTGCTGCTGCTCGCTGTCGTAGAAGATGAGTTTGACCCTTTCATGTTTGATGGCGCGGTCGTCGAAGTGGTCGGCGTTCTCCTTATTGCGTATGGCCGGTGTGGCGTATGTTGTGTCTGCGATTACAGCGGGGCTGTCGCCTCCGAGGTACACGATGTCGGGGACTCGTCCTTTGAGGTCTCGTTTCCTTACCGTGGCGCGTTGTTGTGCAAACTGTTCTCGGGAGGTCACGTTGAACGCGTTCGCGATCGCTGCTCGTGTTTCGTCACTGAGTGCGTCGTAGATCTCTTCCGCCTTCCTGCGTTCTTGGTCGAGTATCGGTTGGATCAGTTGCCGTACCGAGGACCTTTCAGGAAGAGGTGTCCTGAAAGTTGCTCTTGCAAGATCGCACCGATCGGTGTTTCCATGCGGGAGTGAACCGGGCATGTCTTTTATAAATATTTGCGTCGCACCTTCTTTTCTGTACTGGCGTCGTTAGACGACTGCTGAACTGAGTGGCTGAGAACAGTGCTGTGGGAACCTATTATTTTCTATATCGTAAGGAAAGGTGTGTCGCTACTGACGAAGCGGGTGGTCTGATATCGCTGTGCAACGAGTCGGCCTACAGTACGCTGTCTATGAGCTCTTTCTGCTGTCTCGACCAGTCGCGGTCGTCATGTTCTCTGATGTACTTCGCCCAGTACTTGATCATCCACTCTCTGTCTTCGCGGTTTTTACGCATCGAGGACCTCCTTCCACTGCTCTATATCGTCTTCATCGATATTTTCTTTGAAGACCTCGCGCAGGTGGAGTGCGTCTTCTTGGTCTTTCGGCGTGCGGAGTCGTTCCTCTTTATACGCTATCTGGAGCGCTATCGGTGATACGTACAGGGTATGGTGATCGATGGTCACCCGCAGTCGCTGCTCCAGTGCTTTCTCGTCTACCTTCGTGGTCCCGAACTTCATCTCGATGTTCGGGATGACCTCTTCCTGTCGTGCGTAGCGGATGGCATGTCCGTCTTCCAGCATACTGTACAGCTCGTCCCGGTCGGTGCTGTTCAGGCATCGGAACGTGTCTGTGAGGGCATCGTGCACCGTGGTAAATGTGGAGTCCGTCAGTCGTGGCACGAGCATGTCGATATCTTCCGACACGCGACTCCGGCCGAAGAGTATCGACACGTACCCGGCGACGAGGACGTAGTCCGTATGTTCTGTGAGGATCGCTGTGAAGTCCAGGACGAGCCGGTCCAGCTTGTTCAGTTCCTTGTCGATCCGGATATGATCGTCCGTTATTTCCATACACATGTAGTCTGCTCTGGGCTTTTATAGCTTGCGAGGGTACTCGAAGGGAGTATCTGCTCATCGTTTGATGAAGAGTTCCCGCATCGCTACCGATCGGAGATGGGTATGGGGATATCGGCCTGATTTCTTTGTTGGTGGTTTACAGATTGTCGTAGATGTTGCGGCGGTGGCCGATGGCGATGATGAGTACGTGGTCTTCTTGTATCTTGTAGATAACCCGCCAGTCGCTCCGTCCGATCTTGAGTGACCAGAGCGGTCGTGGTCCTTTCAGCGGTTTCCCGAAGTGGTCGGGAGCGGTTCTGAGGTCTTCAATCTTATTACGGATGCGTTCCTCGTCAGATGGGTCTAATGATTGAAGATCGCGTTCGGCCTGTTCCGTGAGGTAGATATCATGCTCGGACATGCTTCTCTTCGTACTCCTCTAGTGAGAGTACGTTGCCGGCCTGTTCGTCAGCGAGACCGTTTTCTACTTTCTCCCGGAGTTCGTCGTTCATCAGGAGTTCCAGGGTCTCGACTCGACGCTCCAGTTCTTCCAGTTTTTCCGTAACGGCCTCTGACATACACCGTACTGCTGAATACACGTTTATATATCTGTCTTCTGAGCATCCGGATAGATTTCGATACAGTCGTCGTTGCAGTAGTGTCATCGCTAAAGATTCGGAGAATCGGTATATCGTTGAGCGCTGTTGAAGTGTGGCACGATGTTAGCTTTCGCTTAGTTTTTGGTCATGTAGTCGGATAGGTCGTTTTCTAGGTGGGTGAGTTATTGGTATAGATCAGATGTAGTTCTTCGGCGTAGTGATTATCTCCTTGCTGATGCGGCTTGTCCGGGTGTATATGTGTCTGCAGGCTGTAGGTCGGCACTGCGTTGGTGATATGCATCTACACGGGCACGTAGGCGTTTCTGCTCTTCTTCCGTTCGTATGAATTCATCGAGATTGGCCCGTGCTACGTGGTTGACTTCTTGGTCGGTGCTGAAATACTCTGTGAGGGCACTGTAAATTCGTTTGAACGGTATGGCGATCTGTTGCAAGGGCTGGTTAGGTGCTTCTTGACTTTCCTTTCGTACCTTCTTTGATATATCTGACATATGGATACGTGGTGGTTCCGGGAATAAAAAGATTGCGATAAGATTCTATCAGGTGTCCAAACGGTTTTTTATCATCGCTACCGATTTCATCGGTAGTTGTTATATTGCTGTAACGTGCCCTTATAGCCTGCTTCCCTGATTCGGTGTTGGTCGGCGAAGCTTTATTAATTACTTTGTATATACTATGTAGTACGATGGAGGCGATCAGTCTGCGTATGGCCGAAGGACTCCTGGATGAGATCGATACGCGGTTGAAAGAGCACCGCTACGCGACGCGGACTGAGTTCATCCGTGACGCGATACGGGAGAAGCTGTCCGAGCTGGAACGACGTGAGATACTGGCGACGCTCGACGACCTGCACGGTTCCAAAGAGGGCGAGACGACGGATGAGGATCTCCACGCGGTCCGGGACGCACTTGCGCAGCGTTAGATCGTTTCCTGTGCTCAGTCGTAACGGATCCGGGTAACGGCTTTGTCTACCGCGTTCGGCACTGCTTCCACTGAGCGAACGTCTTCAAGCACTGCTTCTACGTCACTGCAGTACGCTGGTGGTTCGTCGTGAACCTTGCGCATGACCGGGTCCGATCGTGGATCATGGTCGAAGCTGTACGCGTATGCGATGTCATCGGCGATGTCGAGGAGGAAGTTGAGTATCCACGGACCGTCCATCGTGTGTATCTCGACCGACCGCGAGTATCGTCCGTTCTCCCGTAGTTGTTCTATATTGTCCTGAGTGGACGTTTCGGGGGTGCGGAAGTAACTGTTCAGTTCCAGGATGAGGTCGCCTTCGCCCACGTACTGGATGTGGGGTAGTCCTCGTTCGAGGTTGGGTCGTTCTTCTCGAATCCGTTCTTCTATCCAGGCTTTCCTACCGTTGTTGGCACGTTTTTCATATTGGGCACGTTCTGCATATGGTAGTTCGTCGTATGCTCTTGACAGCTGATCTCGTAGTAGGCCGAGGCGTTCTTGGAGTATCTCGTCGCCGAAGTTCGGCCCTTTCCAGCGAAGGCCTTGGCTTTCTGCTACCTCTCGGATGCGTTCGCGCAACGAGTCCATGGCTCTGAGTGTATCGGTTCAGTTAAAAAAAGTAGGGGTTATCTGAGAGTGGTAACGTCCGTGGGTGGCTTCAGTCTTTCGTGGAAGACGACCGGGTACATATCGCTACTGATCGGAGATCGAATGGACGGCTACACGGCGATCTCCACGTGCACGGTCTCGTACGAGACGTGTGGTGCGATGCTGTTCCTCGCGTCGTTTTGTTCTTCGAGTTGGATGAGTCCGAGGTCCGCAAGGAGTTGGACGTCTTGGTTGACGTTTGCGGGTGTGCGGCCGGTCTGCTGCGCGAGTGCGTAGATGGAGTTGGGTTCGTCGCGTCGTATCGTACGGAGGAGTTCGAGTCGTTTCTCTGTCAGGACGGAGCGCATCTGGTCGATGCTGGTGAAGACGAGCACGTTGTCCGAGAACTGCTGTGCTCCGTCGTCGATGCGTTGCGCTTCTTCGGCTGATTCGTTCCAGAACGTTTCTTCGTCCTGTATCTTGATCGTTATGCTATTCATCTTCCACCATCCGTTTGAAGTCCAAGAGTGTTTGCTCCAGGCTGATGAAGTCGTACGGTTCCTTGTTTCCGTGAACGTGTTTGTGATGCCCTTCTCTGTTGTAGTTGTCGATGCCGCAGATGCGTTCTCCGTCTCGTATGTAGGTGAAGGAATACTTGATGCCTTCCGGGTGTGCTTCGTCTGGCTGTACTCGCCATGCGACGAGTTCTACTATTCCGTCGTCTCGGGATGACCGGCTCCGACATGTGTTCCTACCATCAAATATGTTTGATAGAAGTAACTATATAAAGCTTGTTGAAGAAAGTAATGCAGTATCTGACGAA
>CAYWOP010000037.1:6622-7791 GCA_964459935.1 uncultured Methanosarcinales archaeon
TGATAGAAGTAACTATATAAAGCTTGTTGAAGAAAGTAATGCAGTATCTGACGAAAATCTTCCGTATCGCTACCGATTTCATCGGTAGTTGGGATATCGCTCTGAAATCTTGATTGCAGAAGCAATCGCTTTCTTAGCGTTTCTCTTGCGAAACTGAAAAACTTTTTTCAGTTATGCGTTGATTGGTGAAAGCGCGTTTTGAGTTATCTTGGCATGGTGGTGTCGGTTGCCCATGGCGTTATTGGGGGGGTATCGTGACGTTACCGCGATATCTCTTTGCTTGGTTATCTGTGCAGCGGATTAGGGTTCCTATGTAATTCATCTGATTCGATGAAGACGTAGCCGATGCCTCGCTCTTCTAAGCCTAACGGTTCGTCGATGGTTGGCTGTTTCCATGCGAACCGTGGCTTGTGTTCGATCGTTGCGCGGTCCGACTCCACGTAATCTTGTATCTCGTCCATGTGTCCGTGGCCGACGACAGCAACTCCTTGGACCGGTCGATCGTATTCAGATACCTGCTTGGCCGTGTTCTGGATCATGGCTTTGCTTCGGAGTTGGCCGTAATATTCGCTTAGACGACGTAGGTCGTCAACATGTGCTTCGTTCGAGACAGGTGTCCAAATGTTTTTCCCGAGTATTTTCAGGCGCTCCAAGAGTGTTCCTTTGTTTCTGTCCGTGCGTACTTCCGCTTCAGAGTGGTGTTTTAGGGTTTTGTCTCTAAGAGGTGCGTCATCGATGCCGTAGTGTTCGATCGCATCGTAGGCGGCGCCGATGAGGCGGTGTACTCGCAATCCGGGCCAGGCTTCTTTGAGTTCTTCTATCGGTTGGTCTTCTACGGCTCGTCGGGCTTTGTCGGTCATAGACCGTGGTACGGATGTGTTCCTTGATACCGCTTCATCGGGAAGTTCCTGCAGATAGAGGTCTACTCCGCTTTCCTGGTGAAGGAGGCCGGTCATCCGTGCTATCTCTGCTCTGACACGTGAAGCGAGGTCGCTTGCTGTTTGAGGTGTCTTGGCATGTTGCTGCTCGTGCAATTCGCCGAAGTGGTACACTCGTCGTTGCCTGTCCCGTCCTACGACTTTGTCGATGTCGCCGTGTGGTCCGATGATATCCTCTACGTCTCCGATTGACGGGATGTGTCGAGCCATATCGTGGTAAGACTGTGCAAG
>CAYWOP010000038.1:0-7785 GCA_964459935.1 uncultured Methanosarcinales archaeon
CGCGCCTGCTGCTGCTCGACGAAGCCACCTCGTCGCTCGACTCCGCGTCGGAGGCCCTGGTGCAGGAGGCCCTGGAACGGCTCATGGAGGGACGGACCACCTTCATTATCGCGCACCGGCTCTCCACCGTGCAGACCGCCGATCGTCTTTTCGTGCTCGACGACGGCCACGTTGTGCAGCGCGGCACGCACGCCGAGTTGATGCGGGCGGGCGGGCTCTATCGTCGGCTCGCGTCCTATCAGTTTCGGGAGCCGAGCGCGGTGGACGATGAAGTCGTCGAAGAGTTCCCTGAGTAGTTCCACCACCACGAGATGACGAGCCAGATGAGCAACGCCGCGAGGAACAGATACAGGGTTTCAGATGAGCGACGAAACGGCTCCTCCAACGATTTGATCAAATAGGCATGCCCCAGACCATACGGGATGATAAGGACTGGAATGTACAAAATTCTCCGTATCGGACGGCCGCGAAGGCCCATATTGAACCAGTAAAACGCTAACGCATTAGGATGGAGCAGGGAGAGAAACAAGCCCCATGTGGATTCCGACTCGGTCTCATCCGAGAACCAGCGACCCATCCAGTAGTTCACCAGGTTGACAAGAGTGAGCGCCAGTGCCACGACGACGCTGATAGAGAGTAATGAAGAGAACGAGCCATCGCTGAAGAGTACTCCGAGAAATATGAGAAACCCTCCGGAGAAGTACATTCCTACGTATACCAGACCTTCGAGAAACGCCGAAATAAACAGTAACGTTAGTCCGTACCGAGCGTAGAAACGCTCCAGAACTTCGATGATACCCTGCGGACTCGGCAGCGCCCCGACCTGCCATAGAGCAATTGCGGCAAGGTAGAAGCAGATAGCGGAGACGGGAAGCCAGGGAATGCTACTGCGGAGCTTTCTCCAGTTCACAGAATATGCTGAGTCGCACAGAATGAAAAGGTTTCGGTTCAGCTATCGACTACTATCTGCTTGCCGTTCGAGTTCTTGCCCTTTGCTGTACGCGTTGCTGTCCCGTTCTTCGTGGTACGCGTCCATGATCTCCTGGGCGAGGGCGTCTTCGATGTCCTGTTCGGAACGGAAGCTGTCCTGGTACGCTCCCTGCGTGAAGAGTCGGAGCGTCAGGTCCACGCGTCGCTTCGGAGCCATCTCCACCGCTTTGGGGTAGCGGGCTCCGGCGTATTCGATCGTGATGATCTCGTCCCTGGCCGCGGCGTTCTCGATCGCCCGCACCAGCACTTCTATAGGATTCTGGTCTAACTCCTGTTCGATCTTCTCCAAGGCGTTCTCGACAATCTCGTACGCGCTGGTCGCCTTGCCCGTGATATGTCCAGAGGTGATGAGGTGCGAGTCTCCCTTGTGCCCGGGGTTCATCACTTTGTTGATAAGTCGCTCGACGATGAACACGTCACCGTTGCGGAAACGTCGCTGGGCGTCGCGACTCCCCGTCTTGGGGACGATACGCGGTTCGAGGTTGATATATCGCTTCAGTCCCGGGTCATGAACGGCTATGTCGCTGCAATCCCACCTGTTGAACGCTTTTACTTGCATCACAGGAGAGGAACGCCATGCCGTTTAAAAAAGTTGCGTCCTGGGTGACCGGGCGGAGCGACCAGGCAAATTTTATAAAACGAACTGCGTTCGCAAAGGGATATGAGCGGTTCTGTTCCCGAGGTCAACATCGGTATCATCGGTCACGTCGACCACGGCAAGACCACGTTGGTGGAACGCCTCAGCGGGAAGTGGACCGATACGCATTCGGAAGAGATGAAGCGCGGTATCACGATCCGCCTCGGCTACGCCGACGCAACGTTCTACCAATGCTCCGAGTGTGACGAGTACACGCCGCACGAGGAGTGCGACTGCGGTGGCGAGGCCGACCTGTTACGCAGTGTTTCTTTCGTTGACGCGCCGGGGCACGAGAGCCTCATGGCGACGATGCTCGCCGGGGCGACCATCATGGACGGAGCGATACTCCTGGTCGCCGCGAACGAGCCGTGTCCGCAACCCCAGACCAGAGAGCACCTCAAGGCGTTGGAGATCAGTGGTGTGGAGAACGTTGTGGTGGTGCAGAACAA
Organism: uncultured Methanosarcinales archaeon; assembly: GCA_964459935.1. Lineage (GTDB taxonomy): Archaea > Nanobdellota > Nanobdellia > Woesearchaeales > CAYNLP01 > CAYNLP01. The sequence goes on from CAYWOP010000038.1 coordinate 2,077, forward strand.
GATCGATCTTGTAGATAAGGAACGCGCGATGCGTAATTACGAACAGATACAAGCATTCTTAGACGATACTGAGTATGCGGACGCTCCGGTCATACCGGTCAGCGCTCAGCACGGCGTGAATATCAGCGAGCTCATCGAGGCCATCGAAGAGTATATCCCGACCCCGGAGTTTGATGACCAGGCCGATCCGCGGATGCTCGTCGCACGCAGCTTCGATATCAACAAACCAGGGGCGTCCTATGATGAACTCCTCGGTGGGGTGCTTGGTGGTGCCGTCACCCAGGGCAAGTTCTCGACGGGCGACGAGATCGAACTCCGTCCGGGTCAAGTCGTGGAGGAGCACAACCAGCTCGTCGCGAAGCCGATGACCACAACTATTACAGGATTAGAAACCGGTAATCAATCGGTGGATGAGATCACGCCCGGCGGTAGCGTGGGGATGATGACGAAGCTCGACCCCGCGGTGACCGCTGCAGACTCCTTGGTCGGGAACCTCGTTGGTGAACCCGACACGCTCCCCGATGTACTCTATGAACTCACGTTGGAGACGAACCTGTTGGATACCGTCGTGGGGTTCAAGGACGACGTGGACGTGGATCCGGTCACGATGGATGAGACGTTGATGCTCAACGTGAACAGCGCGGCCACGGTCGGTGTCGTCACCGACCTGAGCAAGGGACAGTTCACGTGCAAGCTCAAGAAGCCCATCGCCGCAGAGCCGGGCTCGCGTGTTACGATTTCCAGAAAGATCGGTGCGCGGTTCCGCCTCATCGGCTGGGGCAAGATCGTCGACCAAGACTGAACGAACCGTGAGATATTTTAAGTAACACCGTTCTTGATACACCATCATGATTGACATACAGCTGGTACGCGAGGAGTACGATACGGTCAAGGAGAACCTGGAGCGGCGAGAAGAGCCGGAGCTACTGGAGATGCTCGAGTCCCTCCGTGAAGTAGACGAGCAGTGGCGTGAGCAGAAGCGACGAGTGGACGAGCTCCGCCACGAGCAGAACGAAGCCAGTGAGCGTATCAACGAGTTGAAGAAGCAAGGCGAGGACGCGTCCGAGGCAATCGAACGCGCACAGCAGGTCAGCGAACGCGTTGATGAAGCGGAGGATGAACTGGACGCGTTGGAAGCGGAGCGGGACGAATTGCTACGCGCCCTGCCCAACCTGCTCCACGAGTCCGTGCCATACGGCGCTGATGATGAGGAGAACGAACCGGTGCGTCACCGGGGCGAACCGGAGGAGCATCCAGAACGAGCATCGCATCGTGAGATAGCCACGGGGATCGGAGCGGACTTTGAACGCAGCGCGAAGGTCGCCGGGCACGGGTTCTATTATCTATACGGCGACCTCGCCCGACTCAACCAAGCGTTGATACAGTTTGGAATCGAAACGGCGCGGGATGCTGGATATGAGTATACGGAGACCCCGTTGATGCTGCGCGAGCGCCACGTGGATGCCACTGCGGACCTGGAGATGTTCGAGAACCAGATCTACGAAGTGCAGGAGGAAGATCTCTACCTGATCGCGACGAGCGAGCACCCGTTAATGGCGCAGTACGCGGACGAGGTGCTCCGCAGGGATGACCTTCCTGTGAAACAGTGCAGCTACAGCATGTGCTTCCGCAAAGAGGTGGGAACGCACAGCGCTGATGAAAAAGGATTGTTCCGCACGCACCAGTTCAACAAGGTGGAGATGGTCCAGTTCACCCATCCTGAAGAGAGCTGGGACGCGCACGAAGAGCTCTTGGACGTGTCCGAATCGATCTTCCGCGCGTTGGACATCCCGTACCGCGTCGTGAACGTCTGTACCGGTGATATGGGGAAGAAGGGTGCGAAGAAGTACGATATCGAGGCGTGGTTCGCCCGGCAGTGCGAGTACAAAGAAGTGGTGAGCTGCACGAACTGTACGGATTACCAGGCACGCGAGCTCGGTATCACGTATCAGACGGAGGACGGCGAACACGCGCCTGTCCACACGTTGAACAGCACGGCGGTGGCGACGAGCCGTGCGCTCGTGGCGATACTGGAGAACTGTCAGAACCCCGACGGCTCCGTGGAAGTGCCGGAACCCTTACAGGAGTACATGGGGACTGAACGGTTGGAGCCGTCAGTGGAGTCCTTGTGAACCGAACGCGGTGCCGGTTGGTGCTGCATACACGTGGTTCATGACGGTTTGGATCGCCTCTTGGTAGGGATTTGACTCCGTTCCATCTTGTACGTTCTCGAAATACCGCAGCCCTCTTTCAAAGTAGGGAGCTGTCTTTCCTTGAGCGAATCTGTTACTTTCTAGCGTGACCTCATCGTGTACTTCGGGACTAGCAGTGGTGCGGCCCAAGAGTGTTACGACTCGATCGATGGATTCTGATCTACTTGCGGCATGAAGGAAGTCGTCGACAGTCTCCTTGTCGAGTCCTTCTGTTTCCAGTCGCTCTCTCACTGCTCCTTCGGGGTCTTCGACGGTCGCGTAGACTTGGTTTGTCATTGTACTGCCGTCGACCAGCCAACGCCTTTTAAATATTATGACAAAACACCAGTAAATTTATAATATCTGACAATTATTTGTCACATATGGCGAGTATTACGCAACGAGTGGCCCGGTTGATAGGCCAGGATCCGATTCTGCGTGGCGCCTTGGACCGAGAGATCGTGAACATGAACGGTCTTGCTAGGTATCTCATCGAGCGCCACGACCTGGACGCTTCGGAACAAGCGGTCGTGAGTGCGATCCGTCGTTATGACGATGATACTGCGCTCGAGAAGCGCCATGAAACCGCGCGTGAGGTGATCCAGCGCTCCCTCGACGTCACCGTCACTTCAAACATAACCCGAGTGACCCTGGACAAGACCAAGGAGAAACAAGGAGCGGTGGAACAGGCCACCGGTCTCGTCGATTACGAGCACGGAGAGATCATGCTGGTGATCCAGGGGGAACAGAAGATCAAGCTCCTGTTCAACGAGAAGAACAAGCATACAGTCTTGGACGTCTTTGACACCCCGGAATCAGTGCATAATCAGATAGCGGAGATAAGTATCCAGCTGCCGGACGATGCCATGCAAACACCTGGAGTTTTGTCCTTGCTCTCGACGGAGCTGATGCTGCAAGGTATCAATATCGTGGAGACGATGAGCTGCTTGCCCGAGATGCTGTTCTTCGTGGATCAGGACGATGTCACGGAAGCGTACGATACCTTGTTCAGCCTGACGCAGGGTTAAGTCGGCTGGATCTCTTTCTTCTTGCAGTACTTGTACGCGCTGTACGCGCCCAGGCTGCCCTCCGCCACGCCGACGATGGCCTGTTTCCAGTCCGTGTCGACGCAGTCTCCCGCGGCGAACACACCTTCCATGTTCGTTTTCGCGTTGCGGTCGATCTTGATGTAGTTCTTCTCGTCCACTTCCACACCGAGGTCTTGGGCGAGGTCGGTGAGGGGGATGTGTCCGATCTCGATGAACAGGCCGTCCAGTTCGAACTCGTCACTTCCTTGGTAGGGATTGTCGAGCGTGACATGGGTCATCCTATCACCGTCGCCCTGTATCTCCGTCACGTTCGTGTGATTGATGATCTCGATCTCGCCCGTTGCCAGTTTTTCCTCCACGCGTTGCATGTTCACCGGTTCCGGGTGTATCTCGTCGCCGCGGTAGATGATGTACACTTTCTCCGCGTACTGCGTGAGGAGCAATGCTTCTTTGGCTGCGCTGTCGCTCCCGCCGACCACGCCGACGATATCGTCTTTATACGCGAAGCCGTCGCACGTGGCGCAGTAGTGCACGCCGTTGTTCTTGTACTCATCCTCACCAGGAACGTCGAGTTCGCGCCACTCCGTTCCCGTCGCGAACAGGACCGTCTTGGACTTGTACGTCTCGTCATCAGTGTGGACGTGGAACAGTTCATCCTTCTTCCGGACGCTGGTGACCTTGTCTTCTTCCAGTTCAATATCGTAATCAAGCGCGTGTTCCTTGAGCTTGTCCGCGAGTTCCCATCCGGTGAGGTGTTTGAACCCGGGGTAGTTTTCCACGACGTTCGTCGTTATTATGGTACCGCCGATCTCGTCCCCGATGACTAATGTATCCATGTCGAACCGGCCGCAGTACATCGCAGAGCCGAACCCTGCGCAGCCCGCGCCGATGATGATGATATCGTACATACCGCGTGAGGAGGCACGCCCGTATATAAAAGTTGGTTCCTCGCCCCCTACGCCCACCGTGCGACCGGTTCGAGGCCAAACACATTTAAATCTTTGTTCATCTCGAGATAGTAACGCGAGGGATATGATGCGGAAAACGATGATAGCGCTGGTCAGCGTGGCACTGGTCGCGGTGCTGGCGCAGGGAGCGACGGCGTATCACTACAGCCATGGGTACGACTACGGTAGTTACTACGACGGGTACCGCCAGGGCTGGTACGATTCCGGTTACCACGGGTATTCCTACTACGATCGGCCGTACCGTAACTGGTACAGCTACGACTACCCGCGGTACCGCAGCGTGAGCTACACGTACTACTACGGACCGTACTGGTAAGTTTTTTAAACCCGGTCCTTCTCCACATTCGTAGGATGAGCTGGTACGCGCTGGCTCAGGCCGGGGTAGTTCTCGGTACATATTCGGAGGTGTATCATGGCACGTATGCACAGCAGGGATAAGGGAGAGTCAGGTTCAACACAGCCCAGCGAGACGGACGTACAGAGCTGGGTGAAGTACGACGCGGACGAGGTCGAGCTCCTCGTGGAGAAGTTCGCAGAGGAAGGCTTGCAACCGTCCGAGATCGGGGTCCGACTCCGCGATGAGTACGGCATCCCGGACGTCCAGGCCGTCACAGGGAAATCAGTTACGACGATACTAGAGGAGAAGGATGCACTGCCGGAGCTGCCGGAGGACCTCATGGCACTGCTCCGCAAGCAGGTGCGCTTGGAGGATCACCTGGAGGAGAATCCGAAGGATATGAGCGCCAAGCGCGGCTTGCAGTTGACGGAGAGCAAGATCATGCGCCTCACCGAACACCATAAGGAATCAGGTCGTCTTCCGGAGGACTGGACGTACGACCCGAGCAAGATCGAGCTCTATCTGGAATAGATGCGCGAGCGATTCAAAGACCATATAGACACGGTCGCGAATAGCTTCAAGGAGGAAGCGGACGAGGTCAAGCTCGTCTCGAACCTGGACGCCGACGGTATCAGCGCTGCTGCGATCACGTCGAAGGCGCTGACCCGACTCGGTGTGCAGCACAGCACGCGTATCATCCACCAACCGGATGAGGAGATCATCGAGGACCTCTGCCAAGAGGACTATAATACGTACGTTTTCACGGATCTCGGCTCGGGCGATATCGATCTTGTGGAATCCAGACTCGACGGGGACGTCCTTATCCTGGATCACCACGAGCCGCAGGGCGAGGCGGACCGTGCGTGGCACGTGAACCCGCACCGGTTCGACGTGGACGGTTCCGCTGAGATCAGCGCGTCCGGCGTGGCGTTCCTCTTCGCCCGTGCCCTGGACCAGAAGAACGAGGACATGGGTCACATCGCCGTGGTGGGTGCGATCGGGGACGTCCAGGAGGACTTCGGCTTTCACGGGTTGAACGAGGAGATCAAAGATATTGCTGTGGACGCTGGCGTGCTCCAAGTTAGTCAAGGATTGAACCTGTATGGGAAGGAGCGCCGGCCCTTATACAAGCTCTTGGAGTACAGTTCCGACCTGCATATACC
>CAYWOP010000039.1:0-7380 GCA_964459935.1 uncultured Methanosarcinales archaeon
AAGGCCTATCCGAACGACTCCGGGCGCGGTATCGCCCGGCTGGATCCGGATACGCACCCGCACCCTCAGCCTGCGGGGCGCGGATATCATCGCGAACCCTGCAAATCTGGTGACGAAACCGGAGAAGGTGACGACCGCGATGCGCACCGCGGCGATCCAGAACAGCGTGTTCACCGTGACGACGAACCGACTGGGCGAGGAACGCGGTCACACGTTTACGGGTGGGAGTGAGATCGCGTCTCCGGATATGGACGTGCTTGCGAAGGCCGGTACGAAGGAAACGGTGGAGTCGGTCCGTATCGACCCGGAGGAAGGGCGGGACAAGAGCTACACGGAGCGGAACGATATCTTCGACGACAGGCGGCCCGACCTGTACGAGTCATGAGCGGTGAGGACGCGAAAGCGACCTGACGCAACCTTTTTAAACGTGTTTCTCCTCCAGGAAAACATGGTTGATAAAGTTCTTACCAGCGCCCTGCCCTATGCGAACGGGCCGTTGCACATCGGACATATGGTCGAGTATGTACAGAGCGATGTCATCGCTCGTGCGATGAAGCTCGATGGGAAGGACGCATTGCATCTCTGCGCTGACGACACGCACGGTACCCCGATCGAGATCAACGCTGCGGAAGCGGGGAAGGAGCCGGAAGAGTTCATCAAGGAATGGTATGAAAAACACAAAGCAACGTTCGACGCGTTCAACGTCCAGTTCGATAACTACTATCACACGAACGGTCCGGAAAGCGAAGAACTCGTAGAGCTCATCTACGAACGCTTGCAAGACAAGGACATGATCTACGAGGAAACCGTCAAGCGCGCGTACGATGAAGAAGAGGAGCGGTTCCTTCCCGATCGCTATGTACAAGGCACGTGTCCCGAATGCGGGGCGGAGGACCAGTACGGGGATCAGTGCGAACAGTGCGGGACCACGTACGAACCCACCGACTTGGTGAATCCTGTCAGCCAGCTCAGCGGGAACGCACCCGTGGAGAAAGAAACGACGCACCTGTACTTCAAACTCACGGAGATGGAGGACGAGCTACGCGCGTATTTGGAACAAGTGAAACTGCAGGATAGTGTGCGCCATCAGATCGAGAACTGGATCGACGACGGCTTGGAGGATTGGTGTATCAGCCGCGACCCGCCCTACTTCGGGTTCAAGATACCGGAGAAAGAGAAGTATTTCTACGTCTGGCTCGACGCTCCCATCGGGTACATGGCGAGCCTCGCCAACCACCTCGGTAATGTAGATGCGGCACTGGAAGCGTGGAACGACACTGACATAACGCACTTCATCGGGAAAGACATCATCTACTTCCACCTCCTGTTCTGGCCCGCCGTGCTGCTCAAAACAGGGCTGAACACACCGGACACGGTGCACTGTCACGGATTCCTCACGGTGAACGGGCAGAAGATGAGCAAGAGCAGAGGAACGTACTTCACCGCCGACGAATGGGTGGAGGCAAGCGACCCCGAATGCCTCCGGTTCTACCTCGCCCACAATCTGAACGATAAGGTGGAGGATATCGACCTGGACATGGAACATTACAAGGATACTATCAATAACGAGCTCGTGAGCAACGTGGCGAACCTCGCGTACCGCACGCTCGACTTCATCAATGAATACCTGGATGATGAGATCGGTGATGAGGTCGATGACGACTTCACAGGGATCATCTCCCGCCGCCAGGACGACGTGATCAAACATTACCGGAACCGCAACTTACGGAAAGCGGTGCAGATGCTCCTCCACGTGAGCCAAGAGGGGAACAAGTACTTCCAGGACCACAAGCCCTGGGTAACAGCAAAGACCGACAAGGAGGAGTGCCTCCGCACGCTCACCACCATGGCGAACCTAGTCAAGAACATCACGATACTGCTCAAACCCGTCATGCCCAACTACGCAGCAAAGCTCGAGCGACAGCTCAACCTGGAGGGCTTGGACTTCTCCGACATCGGCTTTGATTTGACGGATCACGAGATCGGCGAGGCCGAGATCGTGCACGAGAAGATCGAACAGGTCCCGTTGAAGAACAAGAACGCGGCGTTCGGGATGCTCGACCTCCGCGTCGGCCTCGTCCAATCGGTAGAGGACCACCCAGACGCGGACAAGCTCTACCTCGTTCACGTTGACCTCGGAGATGAGGAGCGCCAGGTCATCGCCGGGTTGAAGGACGTGTACGACAAGGACGAGCTGGAAGACAAGAAGGTGATCATTGTCACAAATCTTGAACCCGCGGAGCTCCGGGGAGAGACGAGCGAGGGCATGCTCCTCGCCGCGGAAGGCATCGATGAGGAGGAGGAAGAGGCGATCGGCATCCTCTTCGTCCAGGAAACACCCGTGGGAGCGCAGGTAAAAATAACGGGTGTAGAACCAGGTTCGGAGACGATAACATTCGACGACTTCCAACAACTGGATATCACGACAGAGGAAGGACGGATATTCTATAATGACAAGAAGCTCAGGACGCACAAAGAGTACGTGAAGGTGGAACGCGTCCACGAAGGCGTCGTGAAATAACGACACCTTTAAATACCAACCCTGACCATTACGTGGTGATGCGCGCACGCACGACAGTCTTGTTCCTGTTAGTTCTCCCCGTCGCTGCGGGACTCACGTTCGAACTGACTGAGCTCGAGTTCATACGGAACAACATCGAGATAGAACGCGTCTCGACGGAAAACCCACGCCTCGCCTCCATGTACTTCACGGTGAACAACACTGATTTTACCAGGATCGAGGTGGACACGCAGGTCCTGAGCGATGCGAACACGTTGGAGATCGTGGAGCCCGCAGACTGCGCATCACAAGGCAGTGACTATCGGTGTGAAATCGAGGACGTCCTCCTGGAACCGGAATCGGAATCGGTCGACGTCCCAACCACGGTCTACAAGAACGGTGAGTCAGAAGAACGGACACTGTCATACACATTCATCAAGGATAATACGGCGCCCGTGGTGAACAGCATCTCCACGACTCCTGGTGAGGGACATATCGGTCCGGACAGCGAAGTGCAGATCGACCTCTCCGACGGCCCGTTCAAACACGGCTTCATCTTCTACTACATCGATCAAACGGGACCGTACATGGTCGAGAACTGTGAAAGCGGTACCTGCACGGGACGCGTCACACAGTCCTGTAACACAGGAAACCAGGTTACTGTACGCATCGGTGAGTACAACGGCGTGCCCAGCCAGGACGACGCGGGGAACCCGGTGAAACGAGCGGACAGCGTCACCGAGGAAGATTTCACGTGCGACACCACCGCGCCCGAGGTCACCGACGTGAGCGTGACAGCAGGTGGTGACGAGCTGATACAGCAAGGCGAACAGGTCGAACTCACACTGGACGTCGAGGACACGTCAGAAGTGCAAGCGGTCACGAACTTCGAGGCACTCACGGGCAACGACGCGGAAAGCTCCGTTACGTGCGACGATACGTGCACATTCACATTCACCGTTGACGAACCAGGATACAAGCAGGTGCAGCAGGAAATACAGCTAACGGACCAAGCGGGGAACACACATACAGAAACGGTTACGTTGGAGATACTGGAGACCGTACAGCAAGCTGATGACGCGTGGAGAGTCGGATCCGTCACGCTGTCTCCCAAGACCATCAACCGAAAATCGTTACAGAAATTCGATAAACAAGTGGGCGTACAAGTCGAACTCCAGCCGTCCGGATCGTCCCAAACCGTTCTCGAGCAACGTCTGCAGTCATGCAACGTGATGAATCACGAGGAGAACGTCGGCAGTAGTCTCTACGCCGAGGGAGAAACTGCGGGTATCCTACTGAACGTGCAGAAAAACTGGCACGCCCAGCTGGTCGATGAGGAAAAACTCGAGATGAACTGCACACTCGAGACGCGATCCCGCAAAGGCAACACGATCATGGAAGCGTTTGAGAACGACACGTTCGAGTTCGATATCGGCCTGACAGAGTATCCGTCACTCCCTCAAGTGGTAAAACAGCAGATCAACGAAAGTCGGCAGTCGGGCGAGAACTGGGAGAAAGCTTTGCAAAAAACGGACAAAGCGGTCCAGCTCATCGACGGACTATGTGATGTCAATATGGTTTTGCAGGATGTTTCAGGTGCTTTGACAAAATCGGAAGCCACTTTAGGCGCCGCGTGTGCGGCGTGCGAAGCCGCAACACTCGCTATCTGTACGCCAATATGCGAAAGCGCATGTCAGCCGGTTGCGAAAGCGAATGATGCTATGCAAGGTTCGTCAAGCGTGTTATGGAGCACCACTACACGTGCTTGTGAACTACTCACTTGCCAGCCGGAGCGCTGGGGTGCGGGCTGGGTAAGCGATGATTTGCCAGGTATGCAAAACCTTCCTGCCAGTACAGACTTGAGCGACAGTTTCCGCCCTGAAGACAGCCTGGCTACCAGCGTAGCTACAGCGTGCTTACCAGGGATCACGCAGAATCTCAAAGAATATCAACAGATACAGTGCCAGTATCAAAACTGCCTGGCCAACGACGTTCTGGAATACGGCATGCCAGTGGGACAGTGCGAAGAAGCCCGTAGCAGGAACCAATGCAGGTACTTAGCCGGACAGGTAGCCATGTTATTCCCATGGGTGAACGCGTTGCAGAATATCAAGGACACCGTGAAGGAAATAATAACGAATCCGTTCGCCGCGATTAGTGCGGGTGCGAAGATAGCGAGCGCCGCTGCTTGTTCCTCCACGGGTATCAAATGCGAACCCCATGCTACTTGTATGGTGTCGCAAGTTCCTTCTGCGGTAAGCGAGATGCAATCACTTAGGGACAAGATTACGAGCACCTATGATAAGGTTATTCAGGACTTTTCCGGTAATATCTGCGATGTCTCAGCGAATTCATTCAACAGTATCGATGAGTTCAGTTATAAATACGAGCAAGGGAAAGCTGTTGACCGAGGTTGTAATGACGAAGGTTGCGGCCCGAAGACCTATGTGGCTGGGGACTACGGTCCACAAGGAGACTACGTTAAGATAGGTGGTTCAACTTATGAGATTGAAGCGAAAGATGACCGATGGGAGATGAGACAGACTGAGGATCCTCCTGATATCGACGGTCGTGATGGTGTTGTACAGACCGACCTACCAGATGATATCATCAAGACATATGAGGATAGTGACTACACGCAGAATGTAAAAGATATGTTTAAGAGCGCCAAGGGGGTGGCCGAAGCGGAGCGTGACGCGAGCCAGTTTGAAGGAGTGAGACGGGAACGCATAGAAACGTTCCGAAATATATGGAAACAAGTAGAACAGTGGAAGGCAGCACCTGAGTTTGGATTTGATAATTCTGAGTGGGCGAACGCTTGGCCCATAGCTCAGAGATTGAAAAACGAATACTGCGAAACCTCAAGTTGCGAAGATAACGTGGACGACTTCACAAACTGCGTATCTGATGGAGGTAAAGCGGAGTGTGCGGCACAACTGAGAGAAGATATGATGAAAGCGGAGGACTCGGCGTTCGCACGACTCAAGGCTGACTGGGTGGCGCAGCTTCGGGACGTAGCGGTGGAAGGCAGGAACCTACGTGTCTTTGCCGAATCGCTGTTCGGTAATGACCCGCTCGGGTTCCAACAGGAAGGCTATTACCGAGGAGTCACTGAGTTCTTCGATGAGACGCTCGATGCGGAGGCACAGTTGACCAACGCATTCTGCGGTCCCGAGCGCCTCGACCGCGTTTCCATACAAGGAGCGGGTGACTACGGACCGAACCAGAGCACTATCAAAGCGTCTGTGCACGTCGAAGGATTCGCGTCGAATCAGTCCGGAACGTTTGAACACAAGTTCACCTATGCTGTGTATCCGGCGTCGCAAGGAGATATCGTGTTTGACGTTGTAGCGTACGGAGATGAGAACGAAGAACTCGAGAACGATGTCACTGTGACGCAGAACGGTAAGCCCGCGATCCGTTATCAGGACAGCGTACTCACGGCTTCCGCCGGAGAACCGTACAATCAGATATGTATTGAGTTCACAACGATTCCCAACACGTATAAGCAAGAAATCGGACTCAGTGGTAACAGTGTGTGTTCAGAGGTGGGTGTTGTATGAAACGAGGGCAGTTCACGATCCTGGTCATCGTAGGCGTCATCGCTGCGGTGGCTATCATCGGACTGGTCTACGTACTCAGCCAAGGCGGTGAAACAGACGATACGGTACAGGATACGGCGTTCTCGCAGGAGTTCCAAGACTTCCTCCGTTCGTGCCTCCACGGTGTCGCAAAGGAGAAACTTATCGCGCTGGGCCGCACCGGCGGATCTGATTTGGACGTTCCGTCGTCGAATCCTGTGCCTGCAACAGAGCGCTCGTATATATACGACCCGCCTGGTTCCTCAAACGCTGTACCGTACTGGACGTACATCGATGGCGATTGTGAGAGCGGTTGTACACTGCATTCCCGACAGCCGCCACTGCAGGGTGATGCATCGATCGAAGAGAGCGTGAAAGAGGCGATGCGCTCGAACGTCTCCGAGTGCGCAGCGATGTTCCCTCGTTCAGATGTCCAGCGTGAACTGTTGGAGGAACCAAGTTTCAACGTTACATATACGGAAGATACGGTACGGATCGTGACCAACGCGCCGTATCGCCTCTCGCAAGGCGGTGATGAGGCGCGTGTGTCCACATATGTCACGACGCTCGACGTGGGCCTGGCCCGGATCTACACGTTGGCGTCACAGATGAACCGGCAGTTCCGAGAGACCGATTTCCTGGAGCAACGCGTTACGGATGAAGTCCTGTCGATCCTCTCTATGGGAGACGACGCGGTTATTCCTCCGATGGAAGGACGGATTCGCGTCGGACAGCAGGGACCGTGGGTACTGCCGCAGATCCGCTCAACCGTGCAAGACCGCATGAGAGAAATGGTCAACTGGGTGAGGTATGATGGCACGCAGAATTCGCTCCAAGGGGTTCCGGAAAGTAACGTGGAGCAACAGTATGCGAACCTCAGGGTCGAGGAGGACAACCCATACATTGCCGGTATCGACAAAGGTGATTTGCAGGTGAATCTGAATCACTTCTCCTGGTGGGATGCGGATATCGACATCGATGGGAACGGCGCGTCCGCATTCCTCGTCAATCCCGAACCGTTCTTCATCAACCGTTTACCGTTCATCGGTGCATTACTCCCCACTTTTGTGGATGTGAACTACTGGTACGATGTTGCATACCCGGTCATGGTGGACATCCAACAACCAGACGCGTTTAACGGGGAGGGCTACCGATTTCGCTTCGCGTACGAATCAAATTTCGTGAATAACAAACCCGTGAACACGTCCGGTGTTGAGATGACTGTTACCGAAGCGGGTAACAAAACGCTGCTGTGCAATCCCAGTGCATGGTCCGAAATCGCAAATATAACCGTATCTG
>CAYWOP010000039.1:7390-7625 GCA_964459935.1 uncultured Methanosarcinales archaeon
GAGACATGCCCGCTTGGACAAACCCAGGATGGTGAACTCGATACTGACCTTCCAGCGTGTAGCGGGGGCACGCTGCGTTTCGGGACCGCACCGCCGTATCAGGCAACAGAGATGGAATACAGTTCGGTCAATGCTGGAAACGAAGAGGTCGATGTGGGTATGCAACGTCGCATATCGATCAACGTTACCGCTCGAACATATCCGATCTCGAAACAGATGGTGGGTACGGATACGC
>CAYWOP010000040.1:0-7255 GCA_964459935.1 uncultured Methanosarcinales archaeon
AGGGGTAAAGTTTAGGGAAAAGAGTTCTTCCCGGCCAGGGCTTCTTCATCTGCGTTCACATCGCACCGAAAGCTGAATGATATATACTACCGGTCGGATGAGAAGATTAGCCTCTCTCCCTTCGCCTTTGTCCTATTAGATAACATATAGCGTTATCAACTCCGTAAATGACATAAAGTACGTGATGCCGATTGACGGTGGAATCATGCCCTATTTTATCTTTCTGATTGCCTATAAATGCACCTAGTTTTTCAAAGAAGTGGTACTCGTTCAGCGTGCCGAGTAGCGAGCTCACAGTAAGTTTTCCCTTAGGAGACACCTCTAGCTCATCACACACATTCTCGAGAGCGGTTTGGAGTGCAGTCCGAGCCGATTTTAGCACTTCATCGTATCCGGATTTTCCCTTTTTCAAATCAGTAACTGCCTTAGAAAGCATCTCAGCCGGTTTTTCCCATCCTTCTTCCTGCAACATCAATTCAGCTTTTTGATGTCTTTCTTTTGCTTTCTCGGATGCCACAGGTATAATTTTTACCTGATTGGTCCCACTATCTTTTTCTAGATCGTAAAGTAGGCCTCGGCTGGTAAAACATTTCTTCAATTGTTTCCTCAGACTACGCTTATGTTTTCTGATTGTTCCCTTTTTGGATGGTTGACTCGCTTTGATCTTTTGTTTGTAAGCTTCGAATAGTAGTTCAAAATACGTAAATACTATTTCCTGTGGGGGCCTTTTCGCACAAGTTCTCTATATTACTGGAAGTGGTATGCTCTAGTGAGATTTTAGACTCGACCGGTGCATAAGATACAGAAAGTTTCTCGAAGGACTTCCTTATCACCTCAGTATCTTGTTGCATTACAGTATTACGAAACACCTTTCTATCATTCTCATCTATTTTACGACGCATTTCTTTAGTCTTCCTATTTCGCTCTGCGTACCATTTCTTCATATCACTTGCCGTTGGTTGAAATTTAATATAAGTTTTCCACTCAGAACCATCATAGTGATACAGCATTGTACCTACGAGTTCCTAGATTGCATGTTCCGCCACCCCTCAGAGCAGCAGTGTCACGATGAAGATCACGATGAAGACGAAGAACAGTATCTTCGCGATACCCGACGCCGTATCGGAGATATTTCCGAAGCCGAACAAGCCGGCTAACACCGCTACTACCAAAAATATTATCGCCCACGTAAGCAACGCCATCTGCGACCACCCCATTAATAAACTATGAAAGCAGACTTATATAATCACGTAAAAGTGGTCAAAGATCACATATTCGGTTTCTCAACCGTAAATCTACCCTATACACGCTGACCCGTACTCGCCGTGTACCACGGACTGCTCCGACTGATTTGGCTCACGAGAAAACGAAACGACGAGACCGATTACATGGAGTGACAAGAACGTGCGTGAGTGAGCTGTAGCAAACATACGTGGAATCATTCCTGTTGCGCGAGCGCTTGGTTGAGCATGCTCTGCGCTACGACGATGCCGAAGAGGGGCAAGCAGAGGAACACGGTAAACCACGCGTAGTAGTTGATATCCGTGACCTTGCGAAACGCGTTGGCGTAGCTGTGGAACACGAGCAAGGTCCCCGCGACCGGAAATGCCAGCCACAACGGGGAGACTGTATCGAGGTCACGATGTGCTAACTTCTGCCGTACCGTGTGGAACCAGTACACGTAATAGATGACGTTAAGCAGTATCACGTGGATGAAGACGAACAACGGGTTGAGGGCGAGATCCGATTCATATTCTAATTCCTCGAGGTAGAACAGCACGGCTGGTAAGAGAGCGTAGATCACCGTCGTTGCGAGTATTTCGATAGTGCCGAATGTGAGCAGCTGGTCCTGTGATAGCCAGAACTTCGTACCGAGCGTAAGCACCGCGTACGTCACAACGGGAACGGCGAGCTTCGTGAGGAACGTAGGGAGATGACGTATCCGATCCAGGAGGAAGTACGCGATCAGGCCAGCGTACGCCGCTGCGAAGACGACTGTGATACCGGCGAACCGTCCCGTAGCGATGAGCAGTAGCACGGTGGTAAGCACGAGTGCGAGCCACCGTATCACGGTCACGCGGCGTTCGGTCGCACTGTCAAGGACCGAGTCGATACGATCCGACGGCCAACCCGCTTCTGTCAGTGCGTCGCGAATCGCGGCCTCATTGTGCCCCGCTGCCCGTTGCCGTTCCACGTACTCCTGTAACTCGCCCACAGTAGCACACCATATAAACCCGTATTTAAAGGATGGGCTGGTACCCGGTGCAAACGCAGCGTTTCGGATATACTCCGAGAGTTCGACACTGAGTAATTTAAAAGGCATCTCGACGGTTAGCGCTGATGAACGTCACCCCAGGTAACTGGCTGCCCGAAACCACCGAAGCAGACGACACTGGTACAACATTACTGACGTCGATACGGAACAACAGCTACTTCAGGAACGGCCTCGGAACCCTTCTCCTCGGTACCACACTGTACGCCGGCACCTGGTTCACTGGAGTCCATGATGAACCGTCTGTACAAAAAGGAGACGGGAAAGAGCAGAAGGATTTACGCGTAGAACAGGGACAGTCGGATGCAGCGAGGTATTCGGATATCCAGGACGAGGTCGACGCGTTTCGACAACAACGTGCCCGACTCGAAGGTGCAAAGGCACTCGAAGCGCCCGCGCCGGTGCAGACCGGGATCTGGGGAATGGTCGAACAGTTCTCTGACCGAGCCGGGTATGATCTGTCCGATGCAGAGTTACTGTCCATCACGCACGATGTCACTGAAGATACGGACAGGATGACATCACTGGAGGACTGGGAGCAACGGTATACTTACAGAGCACACGAGGCATGGAACGACTGCTCGATCGACGGCAACCCGCACTGCATCTCAGAAGCAGAGTATCCAAATCTTGGTCAGCGGGTCAAGGAGGCGGTTGTCGAGCACGGTGAGCGACAAGTCGATACAGAGTATGTCGATGTACTGAAGAAAGCATTGGATGCGGACGTGTCCATCGACGGAGTGCACGCCTACCTGGAGTCGCTACCGGATGAAGAGAAATCCGAGGGGTACACACTACTACAGCACGCGAAACAAGCAGAAGAGACAGTGGATGACGTGGAGTCCGATGATGACCCAGACCCGGACGGATCAAGTGCCTCACCGGATCGTGGCGCGTACGCGTCACTCCAGCGGGCATACGAACTAGTGCAGGAACGGGCCGATAGCGAGACCGTACAGGAAGTACGTGATGCCTTTGTGGGACCGATGGAAGCGTATCTCGAGGACTTCGAAGCGGACGGTGATGCGAAGGAGAAGAACGACGCCCGCGGCATGCTGTACAACGCGTCAGCGGAGACCGTCGCTGAAGCCGCGGCGGAAGCGGACGGCGATATCAGCGATGTGGTGGAGGAGGCGGAAGAACTGAGTGAGAAACAGAGGGAAGATCCTGAGCAGCAATACGAGGGCTGAGCGGGGGAGTTGCACGGTACGAGTCTATCGAGAGGCAGTACAGCCTCGCTCACGAGACAGAACCTGTGAGGGGTACAGTTACGAAAACTATTCCCCTAGTACAGGAGTATATTTCCTTTGCAACATCTCGCTGGCACCTTTCCAGGAGGGATCACGGGACGTGCTGATGTATGACCTCACATCATCTGCAATCGTCTCTGCCCGTATCCCTTCGTTGAGCAACATGTAGATTCGGCTAACAGCTGTTTCGTCCAGATCTCTAGATCCCAGATACTCATCAACCGCCTCAGCATCATCACGAAGTTGCAGGTACGTTTCAAGCTGAAGAGAAAAGTTCCGTATGTCCGAACTGAGGCTTGGATCTACTCCGTGCGCATTGAGAGAGTCCTCAGCTGGACCGCGATCCAGTGCAAGTTCATCGAGCACTGAATCTATCGTTTCCATATCGCCTCGCTTCCCGGTTCTGAACCCCGCACTATCTTCGTTCGAGATTACTTCTAACGTGTTGGGAATGTCATACTGACCCCGGAAATCCCCTGGATGTTCCTGTGTATCATGCATATACCCACCCGAACGAAACCCACATTTATAAAATTTGTATTGAAATGGTAGCAACGACGCACGTGCGTATATTTAAAAATAGGCGTGTGTCGTTCGATACATACGCGGGGGTTCCCGAGTGGCCAAAGGGGCAGGACTTAAGATCTTAAGTGCTGAGACGTGAGTCGATGACGAATAAGACATCCTGTGGCTCAGTGCCTTCGAGGGTTCGAATCCCTCCCCCCGCATCGGACTGCGAACCTGCTACAACACAGTATATGGTGCTCCGGCCACTTCGCCACCGCGATATTCAGCTCAAAAAACACTCCTCCGACCACGCCGTATTGCTGTTCTCTCCAGAGGGCTTGAACGTCAACGTGACAGGTGTATAGCCCTCGGCTTCGCCTTCGATCACAACTTTCTCTTCCTCTATACCGACCGCTTCCGGAACAACGCTGACACTGCCGAGCTCGCTGTGGATATGCAGTGATCCGCGCCGACCGCGATAGACCTGCACGTCCCACGAGCGAAGCCGTCGCAACAACTCCACCATCGTACCATCATCGATCATATCCAAATCAGAAGTGGAACGGTATTTAATCCCGACGCCGCGGTTTGTCCAGTGCGATCTCTCCAAGACTTGCATCGGAGCCACCGCGCCGCAACGTGTACGCATCCAGCGAGTCGTTTACGAGTTCCTCCGGAGACTCAGCGTATCCATTGACCACAATACTCATCGGAGAATACTCAAGTTCCTCTTCGGGGATTTGGAGACAAGCTCCGTGTACGTACTGTTCATTATGGGTCTGCCGCTCTTCTCCTACCACCCACGGGAGAGCGGCCCAGTCCTGAGCCACCAGTCCGTCCCGCGTTTCGGTGAAATACACACCGGACAGTCCAAGGAGTTCCTGATACTCATCCGCAAAGCGCCATTTACGCATGTCACCCACAGTCTCACCGGTCTCGTAAAGAACATCAGATTCCCTAAGTTCCTCAGGATCAAGGATAGTCTGTCTCAAGACGATCCCATCCAATCCCATCAATACTCATAGGAACAAGCTCGTTTATATTACTTCTCCACCACGTTTATAATGTACTATGGTTTCTCTAAATATTGGTGTGTAAATCTTTGAACAACAGAACCATTATACATGACATCAACTCCATCTATACGCGCTTCTCAATCCCCGACGAGCTCCAGCGCCACATGCGCCTCGTCGCCGGGGTGGCGGCGGTGCTACTCGAGCACTGGAACGGACCGGCACTGGATGACGATGCGATCATCGCAGAGTGCCTCCTCCACGACCTCGGGAATATCCTGAAGATCACCGGGGATTCAGAGCTTGACAGGGAACTGTACACGGAGCAAGAGCGCGAGCAACTGCTGGAGTTGAAGCAGGACGTGCAGGAAACGTACGGTGACACTCCCCACGACGCCACGCTCGCCATGGCACAGGAACTCGACCTTTCTGAACGCCTCCTGTATCTCCTCGATCAAGCGGAGTTCCTTAACGTGGAAACGGTGGTACAGAGCGATGACTGGGAACTGAAGATCTGCACGTATAGCGATCAACGCGCGGCACCACACGGCATCGTCTCGATACAGGAGCGGTTCGACGACGCCTCCGACCGGTATCCGAAAGACTCTGAAGTCGGCGTCGCGCTGCAGTCGTTGCGAGACGAGTGCTACACACTACAGGAACAAGTGTTCGCGAACGTCGACATCTCACCGGACGACGTCCCGCAATGTTTAAAAGAACTGGAGCGCTCATGGTTACCATGCGATATCTGATACCCCTAGCGATCGTCCTCGCAGTCACGGCATGCACAACGCACGGACCGGTGACAGCCGACGAAGCACTTGAAACGATCGAACAACTTGATACAAAGTACAACACCTCCTACAAGGATGAGATACTCACGAACAGTACCGTCACGACGGATGCACTCACGTCCTATATCAACGATGTCCAGGTGGAACTCCAGCAAAACGCGACCCGACACGGGAAGCTACTCCTAGAAGCGCGGAAGCAGATGCTCGAGTCGCAGTACCTCTTCAGACGCGCGGAGTCTACCATGCAGGAACTCGGCGGCATGCAGGGATGGACGTGCCAGGACGGTGAAGCCTTGCTCCGTGCGATGGAGCAACTGCGGGAGAGTTCCAGACTCGGTGTGAACGCCACGAACGTGTTCGATGTTGTCCTCACGGAGAACGAGTCGATGCAAGAACGAATCGGTATCGGTGACGAGAAACCGGCATTTTATAACTCACCGTTCAACAAGGTACGACAGACGGCAGATCAAGGAAGCAACGCGTATCGACAACGATGCACGGAGGGAGATGATGGACGAACCTGATAATATGGAGGACCTACACTACTACACGTTCCGCGAGCTCGGAGACGGCAAGATCAAGGCGTGGGTGTACAAGGACGAGTGCCCGGAATGCGGTGAAGAGTATCTGGAGAAACCGGAGACCGAAGAGGGCACGCCCAACACGAGGGCGAGCGTGTACACCTGCTCGAACTGTGGATATGAAGAGGAAGAAGAGGAGCACAAGCACTCGCTCGACCTCCATGGCAAGTATACGTGTCCGCACTGCGGCGAGGACGGAGCAAGCTCTACAAAGTACAAACGACGCACGTACTACGGTAACAAGGCGTACGTGCTCCGGTGCGAGCACTGCGACGGCAAGCTCCCGTTGACGAAGAAGATGAAGGAGATCGACGAGCTCAAGCCTTAGTACAGGCTTATCCGTTCGGGACCGCACATCACCGCGAGCAATACACGAGGATCACGTTCCCGCACCTGCTCGATATGCGCTACGTCCTGTTGTGACGCCACGCACCGACCTGGCGGGTGGCTGTGCAGGTCCACGACCGTCCTGCTCGGGCACGGAGCGCTGCTGATGTGGAACACCGAACTGTGCGTGATCTCTGGTTCATATACTGACCGTACCGTGTATCGGCTCTCCTGAATATCACCGCGGAGGCAGAGGCGGAACTCACGTTCACGCGTCTCTTCCCAGTGCCGTTGTAATACGTTCCACGCGTCTTCCGTGAAGCTCACCGTCCTGTTCTCTGAGGAGAACGTGCGCTTGTCGTACTGTTCAGATTCTGTCCATCCCACGATCACATCTTGTGCACGTTGGTCCACGATGAAGTAGAATATGAGGAGGATCGCGGCGATGATGGCGAAGACTTTCTGACCAAAGCCGGGGCGACGGTCGCGTTCCTCGACGCGCTCCACCTCG
>CAYWOP010000040.1:7265-7607 GCA_964459935.1 uncultured Methanosarcinales archaeon
GGGAAATTCGACTCGCTCTCCATCCGAACGCGATCCTCGATGTCGGCAAGCTCGACGCGCTCCACCTCGTCCATATCGATCTCGTCAGGCGTGATGGGATCGTCCCGCATACGGTACGAGGAGGAACGAAGGTTTAAATAACAGCTGTCCATCCAGAAGCGCTGCGGGGCTGTAGTGTAGCTTGGTATCACAGTCGGTTCGGGGCCGGCTAACCGGAGTTCGAATCTTCGCAGCCCCAGTGCGGAATACATAAAAACTACTACCTATAGATTTTCGACATGATAAGAATCGGCTACGTACAGTTCGCACCGAGCCTCGGCGATGTCGACCCAAATTATAAGC
>CAYWOP010000041.1:0-7594 GCA_964459935.1 uncultured Methanosarcinales archaeon
GCTCCTCGCCTGCAGCGCGTGCGTAACAAGCGCACCGCTTCGTATACCTACTTCGGCGGATTCACCGGTCAGGGAAACCTTACCGTGTCGATCGAGAACGTGCCGAGCGACGTGAGCATACCGTCCGATATCACCAGTGTCGTGATGGAGGGAGATGTCGAATCAGCATATGATCTTCATATCAACGGTAACTTCTGCGACACGTTCACCCCTTCAAGCGATTCCAAACAAGCGGAGCGGTGGAACGCGACGAGCTGTGCAGACTCGGTACAGACGGGGGACAACCTGTTCGAGCTGCAGTTCACAGGAGCAGTCAACGAGAGCGTGGTCAGCGGCGGTTTCATAAAGATCGGGTACACGACGGACGAGACACGCACGATCAAACTCAACGGGTCAGAAACGAAGCACCTCCCAGGCGTCAATGGTGTCATCAACATCTTCGACGGCCTCCACACACCGGGTAACCTGACCGACATGAAAGTACATCTGCACTATAAAGTGGACGAGGAGGAGACACAACCGTTCTTCCTGGATATCGCCAACACGACCGTATATGAAAGTAATGAAACCGGTGAAATTACAAAGACCTTGAAGAACAGCACGCTCAACCTCCTGCTGAACTATTCGCAACTCGACCAGCGCACCGTACCGCTCCGCCTCGGCTTCTTCCAAGGGAACACGTCCAACTCCACTGGTAATATTTCAGATGTCTTCCTCCTGACCAGCCGAGCCGGGACGATGGACGAGGCCGATATCGTAGGGACGAGCAAGACGAGGATGGAAGTCGCGAAAGAACTCGGGCATGTCTTCGTGGAGAAAGTGCTGAACAACTCCGGCAACCGCCTGGGACTCGCATCGTACTTCGCCGCCTCGCAGATCGATGACGAACTCACCCAGGATAACACCACGTTACATAATACTATCGATGACTACGACGTACAGAACCCGTCCAATGCCGAACGGTACCTCTGCCAGAACATCTACGATGCCAAAGACGAACTAACGAGCGCGAGCAGCAGTCGGGGGAAAGAGATGGTGATGATGACCGATGGGAACGCGACGAAATGCTGCAGCAAGGGGAAGTGCACCCCTGAAACAGCACGGCAAGACGCGATCGACGCGGCATGCGATGACTACGACACCACGGGCATCAGTATCTACACGATCGGATTCGGCGAGGGGGCAGACCGGGATATGCTGGAGGAGATCGCGAACTGCACCGATGCCGAGTTCAGAGCGAGCAGTAACTACTCCGGTCTTAAAGATATATATGAAGAGTTCGGCGCAGTCGTTGGCGCCCCGAGCGTCGTCTATGATTTCCAGCGTGCAAACGCTGCGAACATGGATAGCACCCTGTACAACGACAGCCACATCACTCTAAACTACACACCCACCGTCGATCAGCCCCGCGCTGGAGAGATGTCACTGCAGCTCCAGAGCGAACAGTACAACGGGTGTGAACCGACCGTCGACATCCCCGATGAACTGCGCGTACTCAGAGCCAAGACAACGTCGTACAGCGGGGACCAGTGGACGAAATACGTAGGTGCGAACGGGAACCAAGCGTACAACCTCACCACGTTCAACAGGAACTATACCGTGCTCGGCGACCCGTTCACGATAGGCATACCGGCCTCGTACCTGAGCGGAGGGTCGAACGATCTCTCTATATATACGGGAAACAACGAATCGACTGACACCGGTTGTTCCGATAACAACACGCTCATCTACAGGGCGGCTGTCAACCTCACCTCCGGACGGACAGAGGTGAAAGAGAAGGCTGACGGGTGCGAGTGGACCGTGGCATTCGAGAGCGGGAACCAGCAGACCCTCACCACGCCGGCCGACTACAACGGGAGTGATACCTGTTCGTACAAACCGAACAGTATCTCCTACGACGCCGACGATAGCTACGACGTCGCCACGCACAGCATCCTCCGCCACTTGGATTTCGACGACGACGGCCAGGTCTTCGTCGACTTCAATGAAAAAGACATCGAGATCGCCGTGGATATCATAGAAGAAGTACCGTATCTCTGGGGACCGGCGATGGTGGAGGTGCGCGTGTGGCGATGAACAAGCAGGGCCTGTTCTACATGTTCGTCTCCCTCGTGCTCACCAGCGCCGTGCTCGTGTTCTACTTCGCCGCGACCGCAGCTCCCTTTCAGACGTCTTCCGCTGCTGTCAAAGCCCGGGTGACGACGCTCAACGACTTCGTCGAAGCGGTAGACACTGATCTGCGCAAGGCCACCTACATAGCCGCGTACCGCTCCCTGATCGCTATGGAGGAAGACCTGACGACCCGTGGAAAGTATTATGAAAATTCCGAGGCCGTGTTCGAAGAAGCGTTCTACAACGGCACGATAGACGGGGAGAACACGACCATCCTGAACGCGAGTAGCTTGAGTGACTACATCGCTCGAGTGAATCAGAGCGCACGGTCATACGGCGCAGTCATGGAACTCTCCGTGCAGGACGTGCATCTCTTTCACGACGACCCGTGGCATATCTCGGTCGAGGTGAACTACAGCAACAGGGTAGCGGATAGGAACGGCGTGGCAAAGTGGGACTACACGCGATCAATCACTCGGGAAGTACCGATCACAGCCCTTCGCGACCCGATCTACGGTGTGGGGACCGACGGACGCGTCGCCAGCACGATCGAGCAGACAACGGTGACGCGCTACATCAACGACACGGACGATGCGAACGATACGGACGAACTCGTCCGACACGCGAACCGGTCGTTCTACACAGCGAGCGAAGAGGCGCCGAGCTATCTGATGCGGTTCGAAGGGAACTTCACCTCGAGCACCTTTGGTATCGAGAGCCTCGTTCCCACCCCTGATATCGAAGCCCAAGGCTTGGAGGTGAAAGATCGAAGTATCGTCGATCACAACTACTTCGCACCGAACGGATCGAACGCCTCGCTCTGCACAGGTCTTATCAACACGCCGTCGTGGGTGAAGATAGATGCGAACCACATTGAACGGTACGAGATCGACCCGAAGCTCGATCCGGACGGATATCAATGCTGAACTCTGGCAAAGTATATAAACAAGGGCTGGGTGGTAGCTAGCGTGAGTGCGAATCAGATCGATACCGGTGTCGATGAGCTCGTCGGTTTGGTCAGAGACGAACATAAGATCAGTGTGAGCGAAGCAGCGACGGAGCTCGAGGTCAGCACGACCACCGTGAAGGAGTGGGCAGACTTCCTCGAAGACCAAGGTTTGATCTCGCTTGAATACTCGCTCTCGAAAACGTACCTCGTGGAGAGACAGCTATCAGAAGAAGAGCTGGCGGATAAACAAGAAGAGTACGAGCACAAACGGGATGCCTTCATCAGGAAAGTGGAGAGCACGATGCAGGAGCTCGACAAAGAGAGTTCGCTCCACGAACAGATGCGGGATCGCTTCGAAGATTTCCAGGAGGAACTCGGTGAACACCTGGAGAAAGTGCACGAGGAAATCAAGGCACTGAAGACCTACGAAGAAGTGAAGAACGAACTGGATGACGAGATAGAAGAGCACAAGCAAGAGTTCGCGAGCGCGTTCGACGAGATCGATACGAAGATACAGAAAAAAGAGGAACAGTACAACGAGCTTCTCGACGAGATACAGGACGAGCAGCAGCAGATCAGTGAAGAGCGACTCAACCTCGAGGACCTAGAGGAACGCGAGGAGCAGATGAAGGGTCGCATCGACGAGCTCCGCACGACCCTCGACGAGATCGAAGAACAGATCGAGGCGGAAGAGGACGAGATCCACACCGAGGAAGAGGAGATCGAGGAGTTGAAACAGCAACTGGACGAGCTGGTGCAGAGTGTGAAGGAGCGGAAGGAACAAGATCTTGAGCCGTTGCTCGAGAAGAGCGAAGAACACCGCGAGTCCATACAGGAGAAGCAGGAAGAGATGCTGTCGAAGCTCGAAGAGGAGAAACGGAAGATCGAAGAAGAAGAGCGTAAGGGCGCCGAGGTCATCGAAGAGTTCAAGCAGTTCTTCGACAAGAAACAGAACACGGAAGCGTTACTGGAACGGGTGGAAGAGGAGAGGGACGAGCTCGAGGGTGAGCTTGAGGATCTTATCAAGACGGCGCGAGCTTTCGACATCGCCAGTGACGTCAATGTAGATGAGCAAGTGGAGGAGCTCGAAGACCGGTTCGACACCCTGCAGGAGAAGAAAAACAAGTTCCGCGAAGATCTCCAACAGCTTTACGAGAGCTTGCGGTCGATGCTCAATCGTGAGTAGCGCAATAACATTTATATAGAAACACTGACTGGTCCGCTGCAGAGGTGGGATGGTCGGAGACGATTCTGAGCAGGGAGACGATTCATTTGATAGCTCCACGAGCGGCATAACCGATCTTGGCGGAGAGACCATAGAGGTCATCGATGAGTACAGTTATACCGCGAACGAGATAGAGATAGAGATCCAGATAGTGAAGAACAGCGACGCGTACGTTCCGCTGTACGAGATAAACCTCGCCAGCATCTCAGAGACGACGGAACAAATACTCGAGCGTATCCGGCAGGAACTCATACAAACGGTCAACGTGAGTATGATGGACATCACGGACGAGAAAAAAGTGGATTTCGTAGAGAACAAGTTCAAGGAGTCGGTGATGGACCTCGTCAAAAAGTACTTCCCCGACGCTACCGACGAAACCAGGGGTTTTCTGAAAAGTTATCTCGTCGCGAAAAGCCTGGGTCTGGGAGATATCGAACTTATCCTCAGCGATGACGCGCTCGAAGAGATAGTTGTGAACAGCGCGGAAGAGCCCATCTGGGTGTATCACAGGGAGCACGGTTGGCTCAAGACCAACGTGGTGTTACGGAACGAAGAGCAGATCAGCCATTACGCTTCGATGGTCGCTCGCGAGGTCGGTCGACAGATCACCGTACTCAACCCCTTGCTCGATGCTCATCTCGAAGAGGGTGACCGGGTGAATGCGACGCTGAACCCGATATCGACTGAAGGGAATACATTAACGATCCGCAAGTTCGCTCGCGACCCGTGGACCATCACGAAGTTCCTCAAGAACGGTACGATAAACGCGGAAGCAGCGGCTCTCATCTGGATGGCCCTCCAGTACGAACTTTCAGCACTCTTCGCAGGGGGTACCGCGTCGGGTAAAACATCCGCGTTGAACGTCATGGCCATGTTCATACCCCCTAACCAGCGCGTGATCAGCATCGAGGACACACGAGAGATCGACCTGCCCGAATTCATCCACTGGGTACCGACCAGCACCCGTCCGGCGAACGCTGAGGGGAAGGGGGAAGTCAGTATGGAGGATCTGCTTGTCAACGCCCTTCGGATGCGACCGGACCGCATGCTCGTAGGGGAGGTACGGCGGAAGCGCGAGGCAGAGACACTGTTCGAAGCGATCCACACGGGCCACAGCGTGTACGCGACGTTCCACGCGAATAACGCGAACGAGACGATCGACCGCCTCACAAATCCCCCGATCGATGTGCCGGAGATCATGCTTCCGGCGATCTCCCTCATCATCGTCCAGTTCCGTAACCGCAGGACGGGGGAGCGCCGCACCTTCCAGATCGCGGAGATACTGGAAGATAGCTCGCACAACGTACTGATGCAGTACGATTTCGACGAGGACGAGCTCGTGCAAGAAAACGAGTCAGAGAAGATCTTTGACGAGCTCGAGATGTACACGGGGTATAGCAGGGAAGAGCTGAATGAGAACCTTGAGGAAAAACAGGAGGTCCTTCGGTACCTCGTCGATCAGGATATCGCCTCTGTCGAAGGGGTTGGGCGTGTCGTGGCGGAATACTACACCGATAAGGAGAACCTGATGGAGCACGTGGAAGCCGGAGAGCGACTCGAGTAAGATGCCGGTCTACGAGAAGATAGCGAGAGAGATCCCGCGTCTGGACCTGAAACTCAAGCAAGCTGGCATCGATGACAGTCCGGAAGAGTACATTCGCAAGCGCGTCTTCCTCTCCGGCATGCTCGGCTTCGGACTGTGCATCATCGCCTTCCTCTTCTTACAGTCACTGTGGGTGTTCCTCGCCTTCCCGATCGCCTCAGTACTGATGTTCGTCTA
The DNA here is from genome assembly GCA_964459935.1 of uncultured Methanosarcinales archaeon. Taxonomy (GTDB): domain Archaea; phylum Nanobdellota; class Nanobdellia; order Woesearchaeales; family CAYNLP01; genus CAYNLP01. The sequence continues at coordinate 6,067 of CAYWOP010000041.1, forward strand.
CTTCGTGGGCTACGTTGACACACGCATACGCAAGCTGGAGAAGGAGATCAACGAGGAGATCGTCTACGCTGTCCGGTTCCTCATCATCGAACTCGAATCCGGGCTTCCCATATACCACGCGTTTCAGAACGTGGCGAAGAACTACGACCAGGTCGGGACGTATTTCGAAGACATCGTGCGCGAGGTAAGCTTTGGCACGTCACTGGAGGACGCGTTGAACAAGCACATCGAACGAACGCCATCCGCCGATCTGCGTAAGATACTCTGGCAGGTGCTGAATTCGTTGAAGACCGGTGCAGACGTGAAGTCATCGCTTCGGTCCGCGCTGAACCAGATCGTACGCAAGCAGCAGATCACGGTGAAGCAGTACGGCAGGAAGCTCAATCCCCTGGCGATGTTCTACATGATGGTCGCGATCATCGTCCCATCGCTCGGCACCACGATCCTCGTCGTCATCGCCACGTTCGCGGGCTTCTCCTTATCGCTACTCATCCTGATGATCGTCGTCGGTCTCGTCGGATTCATCCAGATGATGTTCTTCGCCTATATCAAGACGACACGGCCACCGATGGCCACCGGAGGATAATGTGTGGAGTGGGAGGATTTCAAGGATACGGTCCGTACGAAGTTCGACCTGATCACGTTCGAGGCGTTCCCGTGGGAGCGCCACCTTGAGAAAGCAGGGGTAGACGCTGAAGCACCCACTGTGAAGCGCCGCATTTTCCATGGTGCGGTCGTTATCAGCCTCCTCCTCAGCCTGTATGTCATCGTTGAGGCCACTCAGGCGGGGAAAGATCCGACGGATCTTCTCATCTTCATGGCGGGATACTGGACCGCGTTCTTCCTTCTCATACTCGTGCTCGTCACGCTCTCATACCTGCTGTACCTCGATCTACGTAAGCGGTGGCGAGTAGGTCATGGTATCAGTTGGTCGTCCTTGCTCGCATCGTCTGGCGAGGACGAGTCACGGTTCTCCCTCGAGCAGTTCCTGCAGAAGGCAGGTCTGGGCCACGTGGAGTCCTACACGATGAAGAAACGGCTCTTCCAGATCTCCGTATACCTCAGCCTCGCAATGTCCGTGTACATCCTTATCAGAGCAGCTGAGATCGGAAGCACGGCATACGATATACTGGTGTTCATGGCCGGATACTGGACCGCATTCTTCGCGTTCATACTCATCCTCGTGTACTTATTGTTCACCTTCTATCTCGATATCAAAGCGTATAAGCGTACAAAGGAGGTGGAAGAGCATCTTCCGCATTTCCTCCAACTCGCCTCGTCCAACGTGAGCGCGGGCATGCCGATCGATCGAGCGCTGTGGTTCGCCGTGCGTCCCGAGTTCGGTATCCTCTCTGAGGAGATCGAGAAGGTAGCGAAGTCCACATACGCAGGCGAAGAGCTCGATGAGGCGCTCACGGATTTTGCGGAGAAGTTCGATTCGGATATCTTGGAACGCGCCGTGAGCCTCATCCAGGAGGGCATGGCCGCCGGCGGTGAGATGGCGGACCTGCTCAACCGTATCGCGATG
>CAYWOP010000042.1:0-7495 GCA_964459935.1 uncultured Methanosarcinales archaeon
ATCCGCGTATAGGTCTCGAATGAGTTTCTCAGTACCACAAGCAGGTGAACATTAATAAAGTTCAATCCGCGGTATAGAAGCATATGAGCAGATTTGACGAGTACATCAGGAAGCAACGTGAAAACGGCGAAAAAGCGCAAGCTGATGCACGAAGCAACATACGGATAGCTCGAAGAATACAAAGGAACGTGGAGAGATTCGGAGCAAATGGAACTCATACCGGTCGCGTACGAATTCAAGACCCCGATAATCTTCTCCAGGGAGTGCTAGAGATTGACCGACAGTTGGCGGATGACCCAGCAGGACAAAACTTAAGTGATGCTCTACGGGCAATCACGGACTACAGCCCGTCGATGCTGGAGCAAAAGGCACAAGCCTGTTCCAGTGCCAATCGGAAACACTTCGAAAATTTTGTTTTCAAAAGACTGGAAGAGTTCGGCAGTGATCTGGTTGACCGTGCCGTGTCAGAAGATACGTATGAGCAGTTCTTACGACCCGTTCCTGAAATCGTGGAATCACTTCGGTTGATATACGAAACGAGGACAGGTCGAGTAGCTCCGACCTATGACAAGCCGAGGCTACGAGAGGCCTTGTGATAGGGTATTTCAGTAGAACATTTCAGTCAGTAAGAAGAAGTGACAGAAAGAATCCTCGGAAACAGAGAAGTGTGGATGAGGACACCATGAAATGGCGACCTTGAGAGCAAAGCCGACTTCAAGAAGTTTAACGGTTAGAACCCGTCCAGACTCGCCTGGTGCGTTCCCATCAGTACATCGTCGAAGTTGGTATCGTAGAAGTCCAGTATCTGGTTCGCAATCGGCTTGATCTGTTTCTCCAGGTAGTGCTCGTAATCGATGCTGTGCTCCACGTTACCGATGGGTTCCGGACCGTCCACGGTGATCACGTAGCTGATGATATGTGAGTCGATCTCGTCCATCTTCTTCGCCGCCTTGACGTGCTGCGGCGTCGTTTTTTTGTACTCATCCGGTGCCTTCGTCATGCCCTTCTTGTACACGAGCTTATCGTCCATCTCGCCCTCCTTCACCCGTTCCACGAAGTCCTGCACGTACGACCGCACGTCCTCTTCGGCAAATACTTTTTCGATCAGGCCTTCCTGGAACTCCTTCGCTAGGTCGGTCCAGTCCCGCCGCACGATCTCCAACCCCACGTATTCGTGCTCAGTAGCTCCGTCGTCTTTCTCTATCAGTCCGGCGTAGCGCTTCTTCGCCCCGCTCTTGCTCCCGCTCCGCGTTCGGGGCATAAGGAATCGCTTGTACGTCTTTTCGAACTCCAGGTCGATATATGAATTCACTCCATATTCGTCCTCGACGTGTTCGGTGAAGAATTCGTTCACGTAGTCCTCGATCTCCTCGCCGATGCTCACTGCTTCCTCGTACTCCTGCACCTTCACGTCCACAAAGATGGAGTCAGTATCGCCGTAGATGACCTCGTATCCCTGCTCGTCGATCTGCTCCGCCGTGAGCTTGATGAGTTCCTGTCCGAAATGCGTGATGCTGTTCGCCATCTCGAAGTTGTAGAAACGACAGTTCGGGTTTGCGAGGACGCCGAACACGCTGTTCATCAGGACCTTGATGGCGTTGCTCCTGAGCTCGTCGTCCTCCGCCTTCGCCTCGTCGCGTTCCTCCCAGAGCTCGGTGAGGAGTTCGGGAACGATGCCCTGTCCGCGTTCGTACTGCGCACCGTTCGGCGCTTCGATGCAGTCGTCGCAGCCCTGTCCTTCAGCGACGTAGGTCAGGGGATCGATGTTGAACGTGCACATGATACTGGGGTACAGGCTGGAGAAGTCGCAGACGATCACGTAATCGTAGATGCCGGGTCGAGACTCCATCACGTGACCCCCGGTTATCCTACGATCGCGGTTCCGGTAATCGTTGGTCGGCGCCACCCTACCGCGGTTCCGTAACCGCCGGAGGTAGAGGTTGTCCAGGCTTGCCACGCTTCCCTGTACGCGGTCGAGCTGCATACCACTGATGAGGGATCGTTCAACGGTGAGGTCGAGCACGCCCGCTTCATCGATCACGTCGAGAGCGAGACGCGCATCTCTGATATTGTAGTTGATGAACCGCTGCGTATCGTTCTCATATGCGTCCAGGATATCTTCGTGCTTCGACTCGCCCTCGATGAGCTTCTCCTCGCCGAGGAACTCGTGCGCTGCGGTGTCCAGTTTTTCATCCTCTAAGCGGATGAAACTGATGCGCATGAGGTGCATCCCGTCCAGGACCTGTCTTCCTGGACAGTCCGCGCTGCTGTTCCGGTAGTAGTCGTCGTAGCGACGCAATCGCGTTGTCTCGTCCGTGCGACCGAGGTCGAAGTCGATGTCGTGTTCCCGGAACCTGTCCTCGAGGAAGTCCAGGTCGAAGTCGATCACGTTCCATCCTGTTATGATATCCGGGTCGAGCGTGTGCAGCACTTCTTTGAAACGCTCTAATAGTTCTCCTTCCTCTTCGTATGTTTCCGCGTTATCGTAGCGCCCCTCTCCGTGGACGAGGCAGATGGACTGTTGCTCCGTGTAGACGGCGATGCTGAGCAGTTGATCATCGTCCGTTTCGATATCGATCGATGCTGTCGCGAGTTCCGGCTTCCACTCCACGGGTTCCAGTTCGGGTTCTTCGTACACGCGGTCGACGGCAACGCCGTGTTCTTCACCGGGTGCCCAGTCGCCTTCGATGTCCATCGATCCCTTGATATCCTGGTCGATGAGGAAGCGGTAGACGAACCGCACGTCCGCTTCGTACGTGGGTATGTCTGCATCGTGGAACTGCTCACGTAGGTCCGGCACGTTCTTCGGATTCCACAAGACCACCTTGGAGACGGGAGTGCCGTCCATGTACTCGAGATCGGTTGACTCCAGGTCGAAGTCCCGGTCCGCCACGTCCCTCGCGTTCTCTTCGAATTCTTCGGGTATGAAGAAGTACGGACGGATGTGGTTGATAGTAAGAAAGGTGTCGCCGTTCTCCAGCCGGCCGTAGAGGTGGACGTACGCCTCGCCATTAATTATCTCGTAGTCGGGGTAGACGATGAAGCCGCGCATAGGGTCAAAAAAGGAGAAATGCAATAAAAAAGGTGTTCCCGTTATCTCTAATAGGAGAATGACGTGGATATATTCGACATGGCGGAGCGATTGGTAGACTGCGTGGTTTAAAGCCGGCTCCGTGCTTGGTCGAACGTAAGGACATGTTCGTCCTGAATTACTGATGTGAAGTGTTGTTGGTCTTCTGTGATGAGGTAGTCTTGCTTCCGGGTCTTCATCGTGGCGGCGATGGCAGCGTCTTGGAATCTGATCCGTTGTCCGCCTTGCTTCAGATCCGCTTGTATCTCTCCTGTGACCTGTGCTACGCTCCCGTCGATGGGATGCCAGTGGAACTGCATGAGTAAGGATTCCGCGTGTTCTTCAGCGTCTGGCTTGTCCTCTAGCCGTGCTCCCTGGTATATCTCTGCGACCGTTATCGTGGATATCGATAGGGTATGGTCCTTGGACCAGTGCTTGCACGTCTCTCTGACACCGTTTGCTCCGCGGTCTATCAGGACAAGTATCGATGTGTCGAAGAGGAGCTTCATGGTGTCCGTTCGTCCGACCGTTCCGCTGACAGTTCCCTGTCGCGTTCCAGTTCATCGTCGAAGTTGTCAGGAAGGAAGGATTCGAGTTCCTCCCATGAGTTGTCGTCAACCTTCTTTATCATGATGACGTCTCCCTTCCTGTTGATGGTGAGCTGCGTTCCTTCCCGTATCCCGAGTTCGTCGCGTATCTCTTTCCGCAGGGTTATCTGTCCGTTCCGCGTCACGGTTGTCGTCGCCATAATCTTACTAGAAAATCTAGTATTATAAAGTTTGTGTCATGACTATCCGAATACTACCGAACCGCCGTTATTTAAAGTCAGTCCTCGTTTCCCGAACATATGCACGTCCTCATCCATTACGACGAGATCGCGCTGAAACGCGGGAAGCGGTCCTACTTCGAGCACACGCTCCTGGAGCAGGCCGAGGAGCGCTTGGGAACAGATGGGAGGATCGACTGTACCCGGTTACATCTCGACACGGCTCTGAGCGAAGACGCGGCGAGGAACGAGCTCGATGCGCTCTTCGGCGTGAAGAACTATGCGTTCCAACGAGTCACCGACGCGTCCATGGATGATATCGAGGATGCCGCCTCGGAAGTACTCGGGGAACAGGTGGGTAGCATGGCGGTGGATGCGAAGCGCTCGGACAAGTCGTTCGAGTGCACGTCGAAGGAGATCGAGGAACGACTCGGTGATATCGCGGTTGACCTGGGTTTGACAGTGGATCTCGACGAGCCACAAACCACATTGTACGTCGAGGTCACGGAAGACCACGCTTATATCTACACGGAGAAGCATCCCGGACCCGGCGGTCTTCCTGTCGGAACGGCGGGGAACGTGCTCTGCTTGCTCAGCGGGGGTATCGATAGCCCCGTGGCGGCGTGGTCGATGATGAAGCGTGGCTGTTCCGTGGATTTCCTCCATTTCAACCCGTACCGCGACGCGGAGGAAGCGTTGGATGAGAAGCTCGGCGCGGTGGTGGAGGTCTTGAATCAGTATCAACGCAGAGCGACGGTGTTCTTCGCGCCGTACGGGATCTACCAGATGAGCGCTACCGTCCCAGAGGGCTATGATCTCATCGCGTTCAGGAACTGCATGTTGCGCTGTGCAGAGCGACTCGCGGACGAACACGGGTATAAGGGAATCGTTACCGGGGATAACCTGGCGCAGGTCGCGAGTCAGACCTTGGAGAACGTGGACGCGGCCCAGCTCGGTATCGACAAACCCATCTACCGCCCGTTGATCGGGAACGATAAGGAGGAGACGGTGGCGCTCGCGCGACGCATCGGCACGTACGAGCCGAGCATCAGGGAGTACAAGGACTGCTGCAGTATCATCAGCCGTGGTCCCAAGACCGACGTGACGCAGGACGAGCTCCGGGACGTCCTCGAGGATGTTGATATGGACGCCGTTGTGAATGGAACGCTCGACGCGATGGAACGTCGGGAGCTTTCGTGATCAACCGACGATGTAATCCGGTTGGTGCAGTACGGCGGAGATGAGCAAGGCGAGGACGAAGAACGCGAAGAGCCAGAGTATCGTGAAGACAGCGGAGAGTACGCCGCTGAGGAGGTTCTCTTGCTTCGCCACGAACACAGGGGTGGCCACGTGGAGCACGAGCGTGAGGAGACCGAGCAGGAGGAAGAACACGAATACGAACAGGCCTTCGTAGCTGACGAGTTCATGGATGAACTGTATGAGTATGATACCGCCGATCCAGAGGATCACTGTGAGGAACGCGAGGACGAACGAGGAGAGAACCGCCATGAGGTATGGATGTGGACTGTCCGTTTCTATCCTACTGATGGCTTCGCGGAAGAGCAGGATGATCCCCGTGAGGACGACGCCGATGATGGCGAGTGTGAGGAGCAGTTTCCACCAGTTCAGTCTGAACCACGATGTGGCGTAGGCTCCGGCGAGCGTTGCGGTCTCTCCCGCATCCATATTACTGAACGTTTCGACGTGTCCGTCGTGGTCGTGGATGCGGCTGAGCGTTTTCTGGACGTCTCGCGCCTGTCCGCTCTGCACGTCTGAGCGGAGGCTTGTCGCGACGTTCTCTGCTTCGTACTCGACGCCGCTGTCGCCCTCGCTCATCGTGAACCGTTCCGGTGTCGTGGCTTGGAGACGGAGTTGCTCCGACCGGTACGGGAGTCCGAGACTTCGGATCTCGTACGACCACTTCCCGAACAGTCCTTCGTCTGTAAACTGATCGGTATCGTAGAACAGGTAGACGGTGGAACGTTGTCCGACTCTGATGGCTTTGTTCAGCTCGACGTCGATACTTTCATCATTTTTCGTATACGAGAGTGCTTCATACCGTGGCTGCCCCGTCTTCACGTAGCGTTGACACGTGCGTTTATACTGGACGCAGTCGTTGCTCTCGATGCACCGACCTTGCCAGTTGTACTCGGTACACGTTCCTTCGTCGCTGCGTTGTATGCAGCGCCTGTCCCAGTGCCTGCACGTCCGTTGCTGGATCTCTTGGGATATTGCGACGATATCCGCGTCGCCGGGGAGGTGAGAAAGGTGCAGTTCTTGAATGCTATCGTTGCCTTGGTTCGTAAGTCGTATCTTGGTGGAGACGAAGGCTTCGCCCTCTCCATCTAGGGCCGCGGTCACGTACTGCTCGGCGTTGGTGTAGAACGACTGCTCATCCATCATTACAGGCTGGGTGGCGATGGCCGTTGTGGCCACGAGCAGTGTGAGGAGGAACAAGGCTCGTTTCATTCGTTACGCACCTTCCGTTGGATCAGTGGCTCTGCAGTGGTTAGTATATCATGTATCTCCTGGTTGTCCGTTACGGACGTGGCCAGTTCTGTGAGCTGGGTGAACTGTGTCGGTGGTGCTGTGCGTTTGAGTATCTGGGCGAACCGTGCGACGATGAGAGGTTCCTTGACGTGGCCGGGCGCGTCGCGGTACGGTACGGTCGCTTCTGTGTCCGTCGTTTTCGTGGTCATCGTCGTCGCACCGTCCACGGTGTATCGGAGCGTGTAGTTGGCCATGCGTCCTTGTTTGCCAGTGGTTCGTAGTTCGTAGATCGCGGTGGCTTCCTGGCCGGGGCCGAGTTCCGCTCCGTCTCCCGTGGTGAACTGTGATGCATTGAGCTCGCGGTTCTCATACCCGATGAGTCGGTGCGCTTCTACCGTTTCCTCATTGAAGTGAAGCTGCGCTTTGACCTGGGATGCGACGACTTGTAGTGTTTTCTGGAGTTCATCGACGAAGACACGTTTGGCTTCGGCCGCTTCGTTGATGTAGTAGTAGTTTCCGTCTGCAGTGTCGGCGAGTTGTTCCAGTAACACGTCGTTGTAGTTACCCATGCCGATGCCGACGGTTGTGAGGGTTATCCCTTGTTCTGTATATTCCTTGATCTGGTTGTAGATACTGTCCGGTCCGGTGTTGCCGACGTTGGCGACGCCGTCGCTGAGCAGGATCACTCTGTTTATCTGTTTCTCCTGCCGTGCCGCCATACTGTATCCCTTCTCCACACCCGCCTCCGCGTTCGTCGACCCTCCCGGTTGGAGTTGTTCTATCACGTTGAGTATGCGTTCCCGCTGTGACACGGGGGTAGCTTCGAGCTTGCGCGTCGCCTCTGTGTCGTATGCTACGATGCTGACCGTGTCGTCGGTATCGAGTGCGTTGAGCAGTTGTTTCACGCTTTCCTTGAGCAGGCCGAGTCGTCCTTCTCCTCGCATGGACCCGCTGGTGTCGATGACCAGGGTGATGTGTGCCGGGGGGCGTGGTATGTCTTCGGTGACACTCGCATATGCCAGTAAATAGGTCACGTTTTCTGTGAACGGTGAAGTGGTTGTGTGGAGTCCCGTGGCGACCGGACGTTCGTTCTGGGGGTGGTCGTAGGTGAAGTAGTTGATGAACTCTTCGGGTCTGATGTCGTCGCGTGGTGGAAGGTTGTTGTTCTT
>CAYWOP010000043.1:0-7421 GCA_964459935.1 uncultured Methanosarcinales archaeon
CCCACGCTCGCAGCGACGGAGACGGAGCAGCTCTACCAGACACAGACACCGTACCAACGACTCACGATCAACCAGACGGAAGGATATCGAGCGCTCTACCTCAACGGCGTGCCGAACGGTGCGATGTGGCTCGACAACCGCAGTCTGCACGTCTTCGACTACACGCGATACTTCGACCTCGCCTTCCTCTACTCCCAGGATGTGGAGCGGGCGTTGTTCGTCGGTGCAGGAACGTATACGGGACCGAAAGCGTACCTGACCCGCTCCGGTGTGCACGTTGACGTGGTAGAGATCGACCCCGGCGTGGTGGACGCGGCGAACCGGTACTTCCGGGTGCCGAACACGACCCGCCTGCAGACGCACGTGGAGGACGGACGGCGATATCTGCAAGGTAACAACGTGACGTATGATGTGATCGTCCTGGACGCGTACCGGTCGCTCGACATACCGTTCCACCTCACCACGCAGGAGTTCTTTACCCTGGTCGACGAGCGCTTGGACGATGACGGGGTGGTCATCTCCAACGTGCTCGCCAGGCGCGAAGGAGAGCGTTCGGAGTTCTACCGAGCGGAATACGCCACGCTCCAATCCGTCTTTCCAACGGTAGATGTGTACGGACTTGAACCACCGCGTGAACTGCAGAACACGATATTCGTGGCAACGAAGAACGCGACACGGTACACACCGGACCAACTGCGTGCACGGAACAAACGCGGGGTGGCCGATGTCAATCTCTCCCGAGAGCTGGACCACCTGATCCAGGACCCGCCCGCGGGACAGATACTCCGTGATGACATGGCACCGGTGAACATGCTCGCCGTGTCCTGACCAGCGAATATTTAAAACCACGTCTCGGTAAAGTATAGTATGCGATACGGTCGGGCATTCGTCCTGGCACTCCTTCTCATCCCAGCAGTAACAGCATCCCTCGCCGACTATCCGGACTTCCTCTTCGACGATGACCGATTCAGAGCGGCGATCGTCGTCGGAGAAGACGCACCGGCGAAAGATGTTACCACGGCGGCGAACCTCGTCTTCTCACTGCAGGAGCGAGCGTCCAACGAGATCCGCGGGAACACGCTCGACTCCGCGGTGCAACTCTCCGAGCAAGACGCGGTCGTGAGCATCGGCTGCGAGAACACCGTGACCGAACGCCTCACCGGATGGACCTGCGCTGAGTTTGATCATCCGTCGATCTTTCTTTACAATACGAGCTTCCTCGTCATCGCAGGGCACAACAGCTCTCAGACCGCGACCGCCGCGCAAGCACTGATGGAACGTGGCTCGTTCGCGGGCAACGCCGTGATCAACGACGGGAACTGGCGAGCCACGCCCAGGCCAGAACCTGGAGAAGGAGATGTAACACAGACCACGGACACCGAGCAAGATACCACGGACGCAACGCTCCAGAACGAGACAGCCGTACCGGACACGGGATCGAACGACGTGAACGTGACGGAAGAATACCGGCAGATCAAAGAGGAGATCAAGGAGGACGTGGACGATGTGGAGACGCCGGACGTGGATACGAACGTGTCGGACACCGTCGACCAGGTACAGGAGGGGGAGGGCACGAACGAGTCCCAGGAGAACGACACGGAAGCGGAGGAGCGGAATGAAACAGTTCAGGAACAGGACACGTCCGGACCCGTCTACAAGCGGGCGTGGCGGAGCTTCACGGACTGGATCGGCTGGTTCTTCAAACCACGATGAACAGCACATATAAATGAGAACACGTGGTATAATACTATGCAACCAAAGCATTGGCTCGCCCAAGCACGGGCGGACATGGAGAGCGCTGGGGACAATGTGACGATGGAGAACTACGACGTCGCCGCGTTGTACGCGCACCAAGCCGTGGAGAAGGCCCTGAAGGGATTACAGCTGCAGCGCGACGGGGAGCATACGAAGACGCACAACCTTCCGCGGCTGGCCGAACAGCTCGACGCCCCCGAGCGCATCCACGAGCACACGGCGGACCTCAATCCTATCTACATCCTCGCTCAGTACCCCGGCGCGGCCGAGGCGATACCAGCGGAGCTCTATGACGAAACAGACGCTACAGCGTTCTGTGACCACGCAGAGGAGGTGCTGGCATGGGTAGAGACGAACTGGACGTGATCCGACCGTTCCTACGTCGGATACAGGAACGGGTCGCGCCGGAACGCATCGTCCTCTTCGGAAGCCGAAGCGACGGTACAGCCAGTGAATCAAGTGATTACGACGTGCTCGTCGTCAGCGACGCGTTCGAGGGCATGTCCATGCACGAACGTATGGCCACGCTGTATCGGGAACAGCCATCGATCGATGCTGACGTTGAACTGCTCTGCGTCACGCCCGATGAGGCGGAACGACGGAGCGAGGGAGAGCATGACTTCGTCGCCCGTGCGTTGGAGCAGGGACGGGATATCACAGCGGTGGTGTGATGCAGGATATCATCAACCCGGAGAACGGCGATGACGCGTTCTACGAACGCATGGACGAGCTCGGTTGGGACGAACTCCTCGTCGTGGGTGACGACGCGACGATTGTCCAGGACAAGTCCGATCTGCAGTCCGCCCATGCACAGTACGACTACGTTCTCGTACCGGAGAACTGGGGGTGCGACGATGCACGCGTCGACATGGTCGTCGACCTGGAGACCTCGGACCGAGAGGATCATACGCACTACCGGAGGAGCGGCATGACCCAGGTCCATGCGAAGCAGGCGAAGGAGAACGACGTCGCCGTCGCGTTCGACCTCCGCTTGCTCTTCACCGAGCTCCGTGATATCTATATGGGACGGATGATGCAGAACGTGCGTATCTGTTCCAAGTACGAAGTTCCCATGCGGATCGTGAGCATGGCGGAGGAACCAGAGCAGATGCGGCATGCGAAGGACATGCAAGCGTTGGGACGTGTGCTCGGGATGACGGATGAGGAAGCAAGGGGGTGTGTGGTAGCTATGGGTGGCAACTAGAGTACTTCTGTTGTGAGACTGTCGATATCGGTGAAATCCGTGTCTCGGGTGAGCAGTGTGGTGTCTGCGGCGATGCAGATGCCCGCGATCATCAGGTCGAATTCGCTCTTTTCCGGATGTCGTTCTTTCAGTTTACCGAATATTTTGGCAGCTTTCGTTCCTGGGGAGATGATGTGTAGGTGTTTCAAGAGTTTTTCGAGTTCTCTTTCCCCTTCTTCTGGCTTTGAACTCTTGTACACGCCTTTGTAGAGCTCGCAGATGATGGGATACGTTATCGCGGGCGTCGTTTCTACATTGTCGAGACGCCGTGAGACCGTTTCTTCTCCGTGGAAGAGGTCTATGATGACCGAGGTATCGAGGCAGATCATACTCTGTTCCTCGTCTCGAAGGTGTCTCGTTCTTCCCGTAATTCTTCGCGTACCTCTGCAAGTTCGGGAAAGTTTCCGGAGAAGCCGCTGAGGTCGGCGTACTGTTCCGTGACGCGTTTCACTACGTCCGAAAAGCTTTCTTCCTCTTCCTTGAGCCGCGATAATGAATCGTATGCTTCCTCGCTCAATGATACGTTCTTAGTCGCCATGCCTGTGTATGCGTACATACACATTAAATACTTTGCGGTGGTCGGAATCGGTCTTGATACTGCGGTCTGTGCAGAATATCCGTGTCTGTTCTACGTACAATGATCCCACGGTGATTGTGAGCTTGGCGGAGGAACCGGAGCAGATGTGGCACGCGAAGGACATGTAGGCATTGGGACGGCTGTTGGGGATGACGGACGAGGAAGTGAAGCAGTCTGTGTACTGGTGAATATTGTTTTGCAGGTTTCTTTTCGATATAGAAGTAAAATTGTTCTGCGTGCACGCGTGGGTAACGTTTTTATACTATCGCTGTCCAGCGACAGTAGGTGAGTGGTTTGCGGAAACTGTTGCTACTGTCTGTCCTGCTGATGATTGCACCCGCGGTGTACGCAGACGGTCCATGTGATCCCGACAATTTTTCAGACTACTGGGATACGTGCAACGAATCCTACATAGCCAAATGCGGGATTAACGGTGGGACCGCGAGCGTGGAGAACTGTTCGGGCCAGGTAGTCGATGTCGGGGACTTCTCATATCTTTCAGACGGGGGACAGTGGCAACTAGCGGGATTCGGCATCGCTCGTGCCTGCCGGACTACCGACGGGCCAGGAATTCCTTCTGAACGATACCTGAGCTACCGACCACCAACGTGTGAAGACTGGACATGGCATGCTGATGCGGACGTGGACGGCTATATCAATGCGAGTAACGCAGCCACGGGTTGTAACCCTGGTGGAGGAGTTGTGAACTGGATTCGGGATGGGAGAGAACAAGGGATTGACTGCGATGATAACAACGTGAGCGTGACCCAGGAGACGAAGTGGCACCTCGATAACGACGGGGACCAGTACTGGAACGACACGGAAACGTACGAAGGTTTCGACAACCCCACGGAGATACGGTGCACGCCGCCCGACCCTGGCAACTGGACCGCGAATCCAGAAGCACCGGACTGCGACGACCAAGACAATACTACGACAACCAATTGCAACACTTGGTGCCAGAACAATCCGAATGTGAACTCATGTAGCGAACTCTCAGAAGGTAACTGTGATCCCGCCCAAGGATGCAGCTGGGATCCGAATGGTGACACGTATACTACATCCGGGTACTGCTCGGACCAAGCAGTCGACGCATCAGAGTGCGATTCGGGAGATGATCAAATCGATAGTACGGAATCAAGCTGTAGGGTGCACATTGGAGGTGCTTCATATAAGACTGTTGACTACATAAGCGAGCGTACCTGCTCAGCAGGAGGTGCCTGCACGGGACGTCTGGATTGTGAAACCTCTGAGTGTAGCTCAGATAGTGACTGTGCCTCCGGTGAACAATGCATTAATCGCATGTGCTTTGGAGGATGTGACACCTGTGGAGCGAACGAATGCTGTACATGGGTGAACGGAGGATACCAGTGCGTATCAGATGAACCCGGAAATACTTGTGAAATTCAAGTAGAATGAAATTAAATACGAAAATAGCATATGGACGCCCTTACAGACTGAATGAAGCCAATATGACTACGATTTTACGACGGAGGCCCACATGCGAAGGCTGTTCATAGCATTACTACTGGTTCCCACGCTGAGCATCGCCGCTCCCACAATAGAACAGTTCAACGTCCCCGCCACGGCTGCACCCTATACAGAAGTCACCCTCACTGTAAAAGCGACGGATTACGACACCATACGGATCGTAGACACCGCTGAGGAAACACCTCTTGCAACTTGCACCGATTCTCCGTGTACAACCACCCAAAGTTTCGATGAGACGATACCAACCCGAACACTGAACGCCACGGTCAACGATACGGACGGGAACACCGATACAGAACAAAAGACTATCAAAATCGGAGACTGCGGCTGTACTGATCCCGAAGGAGACCAAGTCCCGCAGTGGGAAAGCTGTCACGGACAAGACGTCTACCCGTATTGTACCGAGAACCAGGACCAGAACTACTGCTACTGCAAGGATTACAGCCCGGGAGACGAAGAAGACGATGATCCGATACAGGACGAGGATCCCTTGCCGAACCCTGACGCCAGCCAGATCACTCACGACACATTTGCCCTCTGCTCCACACCGGGCCAAGGATGGGAGAACAACGTCACGAGCGGCGGCCTCAACATCGCACCCGGCGAAGGCGGCGCCCTCGCCTGCGGTACCAACACAACGTGGTACTGCACAGCTCCGGGTAATAAAATCATGTGGACAAAAGACCTGGATATCAATAGTACGTTCGCAGACGCTTGCGACCGATACGCTTCTGGCTGGACCGGCAACTACTGCTGCGGGGAAGCCGACGATACGAACGAAACGTATAACGATGTACAACCGAGCAGCGACACCGCCGGGGCGTGCCTGCTCGGAACAAAGTACAGCGACGGAACCACCTTACGGAACAACACCGTGCTCGTCCACAACGGGACGTTCTTCAGCTGCAACGCCACCGGGCCAATACAGGACTACGACAGCGCACCGAACAAATCCCTACAGCAAACCGATGGGAACCTCACCAACGAGAGCGATTGGTGTACCACCTATCAAGGATACTACTGCTCGCAAGCCAATGGAAACTGGACCAAGCTGAGCAACGCCGTCGCGGGACAGTGCGCCAAGGTCGGTATGAACAAGAAAGAACTCGGCGCGTGTCCGGAACAGGACCAATGTTACGTTGATCAGGAAAACGGCTGTATAGAGTCGGGAGAGTGGCGAGAGGACAGCTACTGCGACGGTGGGAACTGGACCACGCGGACAGGGAGGGTAGCGAAAGCACTTTTAAATATTGTTAGAGCGAAAGACGCCGTGGATGCGCGTCTCCGCTGCGATGCTGCGAAGAATGCGCTGGTCGACAAAACGGGTTCAGCAGACACATACGGCTACTGTGCGCTCTGGTATCAGGACAATACGGAAGAATACGTCGTACTCGGCGCAAGTATTAACGAAGAACAGACGATCGACTCGTACCTCACCACGGTTAACCAGACGTACCGTCGAGCCATGAACATCACCTGGGATAACCCTGCCCTGAACGAACTTCCGTCAGCGACGTGCGAAGGAACGCGTGGATGGGAGGAGTGTGTCTCCAGCGAACAGTTCGCATTCCATTACGATAATGAAACGCACACAGCCATCTTTAGCGTCGAACCAGAGGGGATAGAACAATCCTGGTTCCAAGATCTACAAGATACCCTGTGGAGTTGGGCCCAGACGATCTTCGGGAACGCGCCAGAACCGATCAGCGATCCACAACAAGGTCTTCGCGACTTCGACAAGATATACTTAGAGCAGAACAACGACTACCGTGTGCAGGTAATCAAAGAGTCGGCGTACGACCCACAAACCGATGAAAAGCGATCCTACATAACAGCAGATTATCCCGGGAGCGTGGACATCAACGGTATTGCCCAACAACTCGATGGAACCACGAACGTCACCGGTACGACCCTCACGGTAGAATACTTTACAGATGCGGATTGGCAACTCCTCACGGAGGTGCGTCTGCAGTGAAGACCGGCCAGTTCACCATACTCGTTGTCCTCGGCGTCGTCGCCATCGTCGCCTTGCTCGCGACCATCCTCATCTCACTCCGAGCGACGCAGGAAGAAACGCAAGCGGATCAGCAACAACTCCTCAACGAATACCTCAGCTCAACCGACGCTCGCGAGTACGTACGGAGCTGCCTCGACGCCACGGCGAAACAAGCGATGGTATACCTGGGCAAACGCGGTGGAGTTTACTGGGATAACGGGACCCAGGGCTATGTGGATCCGGACTCGTACTTCACCGGGCACAGGAACACCAGCAACGACGTCCGCGTCCCCTACGTTATCAACCACACGGGGGCGGCGACGTTCTGCAGCGATCTGTTCCAATACCACTCAAGCGAT
>CAYWOP010000044.1:0-7359 GCA_964459935.1 uncultured Methanosarcinales archaeon
GACGCTCTTCCGATCTCCACTGTTCCATATCGACCTCCTCGCCCCAGTCGTCGAGGCGTTTCCAGAGCTTGGGTGCTTTGAGCGGGAGGCAACTGCTGTGGATGAGGCAGTACCCGCTCCTGATCACATCGGTGGAAACGCGGTCCAAGTCTTTCACGTTCACGTTGGAGACCTCGTACCGTTCCGACGGCTCCCCGCCGATCTCCACCGGTACGTGTTCAAGAAGAAATGTACTTTCCTCTTCGCTCGGATAATACTGTAAGTTGGCAACGCGTTCGTGGTAGTCCCTGAGCTCCGCCGGGCACCGGTTCACTTCTTTCTCCGTCGGGTCATATTCAGCGTAGCCGAACTGTTTCCTGAGGTAGTCACCGATGAGGACGCTCACGCTCGCCGCGGTCCCGCCTGCGTTCCGCACGGGTCCGCTGTAGTTCAGGCAGAAGTACTCCTCACCGTCCCTGGTCTCTTTGATCTCCAGGTCGGTGAAGCCCTCGATGGGCGCGCTGACCACGCCGAGGGTGACGTAGGCGAATCCGACCCGTAGCCCGTCTTCGATCGCTTCCGGCTCGTCGTCGAACTCACAGAACCGTTCCTCCGCAACATCTTCCGCTATCTTCAACGCGACGCGCCAGTCGGACACGCCGTACTGTTCCTCGAGTTCCTTGATACGCTCGGGGGCGTCGCTCCCTTCGAGCTGTGGTGCGAGGACGCTGATGAGTCCGATCACTCGGTCTGACAGGGTCTCGGCGAGTTTCACCTCTACTTTTGTGTTCGGATCGTATCCTTCGCTCCGTGCGTCCTCTGCGATGTCATATGCTTCGAGCGCTCCGGATTTGAGCTCGTCGAAGTAGTCCTGCATGGCGTCGCTGCAGTTCATTGCCAGAAGTTCAACACCTTCACTTTCCTCGTGTGGAGGTTGACGATGAGCGACCGCCCGGGCTCCGGAGTCAGCCCCCTTTTTTCTTGATATTCGGTGGGCGCGGTCCACGCGCTGCAGTTGAGCAACGTGGTCCCGCGGTACTGTCCCACTTCCGTTCGGTGGATGTGCCCGGTGGCGAGGAAGTCCGGGACTGTGTCGATGATGAGCGGGTCAGTGTTGCCGTCTGGTATGTACATATTGCTCGTGTGCGTGGGTGCGAGGTGGCGCCATTTGAGGTAGTATTCCATGATCAAGTCGCTTCTGTCCTGCCCACCGGCGTTGCGCACCTCCGGAATCTTCTCCGCGTAGTAGGGCAGGCTGTACCCGTGGTAGAGCAGTGTTGTGAAGCCGGGGAAGTCTCTTGTCCTGCCGAACCGTACCGTCGATGGATTGCTCACGAGCGTGATATTGTCTTGTTCGGCGAGTTCCTCTGGGATGTCCGTGTACTGTGCGGGTTGGGGCTCGGCGATGCGCCCGGCGTCGTGGTTCCCGGCGCAGATGATGATCTCGATATCGTCTGGTATTGCTTGCATGTACTTCGCGAATTTCTCGTACTGGCCTTTGATCTTCGGTATGGTAAGTTCGTCTTCCTGGCCGGGGTAGACGCCGACGCCCGCGACCAAATCACCTGGGATGAACAAATATTTCACTTTATCCGCTACTCTCTTATGGTCCTTGTCGGAGCTCTTCCCGTTGATCCACGCGAGGAACTTCTCGAACGCGTCCTCGAGGAAGTTCTCGCTTCCCACTTCCACATCACTGATGAACACGGCGTACTCTTCCTCTGGTGCTTTCTTCACGGATCGGCCGAGCGGTATCTCTGGTTGGACGATGCTGTCCGCGAAGATGATATCCTCCCCGCAGCCGCCGGTGACGCCGATGACCTCGTCCAGTACTGTGTTCCGTGCGTGCTCGTACAGCTCGTTCCGGTCTTTGGTTACCAGGACTTTGATCGTGCCGGTCTTGTCCTCGACCGTGAGCATGTAGTGGTCGTTCTTCGTCTTGCGCTTGGACGTGACGAGGCCGATGACGCTGACCTGATCCCTGTCTTCTTTCGAGAGGACGCGTTGCACGCTCGTCATGCGGTCGAGGTCTTGGCGCTGACGTAGCATACCGCTCAGTGTCTCGTACCGGACGCCGTAGTGGTTGACGAAGTCCGTGCACTCCCACTCCTTCGGCTCCGCATCGTAGGACTCCATTACCTCCACATCAGGTATCTCGTCCGTGTCCTCCAGCACGACGGTATCGTCATCTACGTCCGTGTTCTCATCTACCTGGTCCAGCATGTCCGGACTGACGAGTACGCCTTTGTCCAAGAGTTTCTCTACCGTGTCAGTCATATATCGAGTGCGTCCCGTGCCAGTTCTTCCACTTCATCGTGGAGGGATGTCGGCACGCTGAGGCTGATCTCCCTGGTG
This sequence comes from uncultured Methanosarcinales archaeon, assembly GCA_964459935.1. Classification (GTDB taxonomy): domain Archaea; phylum Nanobdellota; class Nanobdellia; order Woesearchaeales; family CAYNLP01; genus CAYNLP01. The sequence goes on from CAYWOP010000044.1 coordinate 2,335, forward strand.
CGGCCGAACCGTCCCTTGCTCACCACGGTGGCGTTGATCACGCCGAGCATGTCGAGCTCCGCTAATATATCGCTGATGCGGCGTTGGGTGAGCGGTCTGAGGCCGCTTTCGTTGCAGACCTGTTTGTACTGGTCGTACACTTCTCCTGTGCGTATCGTATCGTCGCCGGTCTCGATGATCGGGAGGAGTGTCGCTTGGAACTGTTTGGGTTGTGTCTGGATGATATCGATAATCCTGTCTTTTTCGATCTTCTCTTCGGCTTGGTCGATATCTTCGAGCTTGACCAGCTGTGCTTCGCGTCGCTCGCTCAGCTCGCCGGCGACGCGGAGGAGTTCGAGTGCTCTTCGAGCGTCTCCGTGTTCCCGTGCCGCGTAGGCGGCGCATTTCTGTATCACTCCGTCTTCCAGGACGTCGTCTTTGAACGCGTGGTCGCTGCGTTCGCGGAGGATGTCTTGTATCTGTAACGCGTTGTACGGTGGGAAGACGATCTCTTCTTCGCTGAGGCTGCTCTTCACGCGCGGGTCGAGGTTGTTGGCGAAGACGAGGTCGTTGCTGATACCGATGATGCTCATCTGCGTATCTTTGAGATCACTGTTCATCCTGGTCAAATTATATATCACGCCGTCGCCCGCTTTGTTCGTGAGCTGGTCGATCTCGTCCAGCACGATTATCACGAGTTTCTCCTCTTCTTGCAGTGCGTCGTGGAACGCGTTGTACACCTCGTCCGTCGGCAACCCTGTTGCTGGTATCGCTTTGTCAAATTCGCGGGCGAGTTGGGCGACGAGGCGGTACTCTGTGTCCGCGACGCGTTTGAGTTTGCAGTTGAGGTAGACGATCTTGATCGGTACTTCTTTGTTCTTCGCGACTTGTTTGATGTGCTCTGTTGTGTGCTTGATCGTGAGGGTTTTCCCTGTTCCCGTCTTGCCGTACACGAAGAGGTTGCTGGGTCGTTCGAGGCGGAGCGCCGGTGCGAGGATGCTCGCTATGTTCTCGATCTGCTCTTCCCTGTGTTTGACCTCGTCGGGCATGTAGTTGCTCTGCAGTGCTTCCTTGTTGCTGAAGACGCTCTCGTTGGTGAGAAAGTCTTCGAAGTAGTTGACTAGCTCATCCCCCATATTTCCTGGAGATGAAACTACGGTATATAAGCTTTGTTTTCACGTGGAATATATGCTTCGTTCTATTTTTTTCTCTATTGTCTACACTGTACTGATACACACCCCTTCGTTTCATGTGGAAAATGATATGTTATATGGGTATGGTTGGTTTTGTATTTTCACGCGTACACTGTCATAGACCTGTGTTTTTACCCTTCTCAGATTCTCAAACATTTATATATTATCATTTGAGAACTTCTTAGTTCATTATATTATATATTATATTATTATTTTCTATATAGTAAAATAAAAAACCTTGATCTCTACTTCTTAATAAACACACTTCCACACGAAATCAAGGTGTGTGCGTTCGAACAATCTAAATATTGTTTATACTCAGTGATGGTCACACATCCAAAGCTTTAAAAATAAGTGTCGTTACGTGAAGATAGTGATAAATATGGTAGTGAGTAAGAAAGTCCTGACGAAGGTTAAGGACATGGGATTGAACAGTTACGAAGCAAAGATATGGACAGCTCTGCTGTCTCGCGGCGTGTCGACCGCCGGGGAGATCAGCGACATCGCGAACGTTCCACGATCCCGCTCGTATGACGTGCTGGAATCGTTAGAACAGAAAGGCTTCATCACCCGGAAGATAGGCAAACCCATACAGTATATAGCACTACCACCCAACGAAGTGATCGAACGGCTCAAGAAAGATATCCGAAACGAAGCAATAGAACAAGTCGAAGTCTTGGAAGAGTTCGAAGACTCATCCATGCTCAACCAACTCAAAGACCTCCACGATGAGGGCATCGAGAACATCGATCCCAGCGACATCACCGGATGCGTGCAGGGAGAGCAGAACATCACCTCGCATATCACGATGATGATGGAAGAAGCGCAGGAATCCATCACGTATGCAGGACTGCCCGAAACCGAGGGGATCCAAGAGCACCTCTCGTCCGCACTGCACCGCGACGTCACCGTGCGAAAAGTGGAACAAGACAACGCGTTCCTCATAACAGATCGATCGAACTGCCTGTTCTACATCACGGACGACACCCACAAATCGTACAAAACAGCGATCTGGGTGGAGTCCGAAGCGCTCGCCGAGACGTTCCTGGAACCGTACAGTGAGCAAGTTACAACGAGCACGAAGATAACGAAGACGGAAGAGCTCACACGAGCCGAATAATATAAATCAGGGCTCAGTCAACCATTGTATGCCCGAGTTCGTCTACACCAGTCATATCGCTCAAGAAAGCATCGAAGAGATAGAACAAGCATTCCAAGAGTATCAACCGGACATCGTCGCGGTCGAACTCGACCCCCAACGACTCCAAGCCCTGCAGATGCAACAACGGAACTACAGTCCACGCCTCATCTTCACCATCGGCATCACCGGATACCTGTTCATGCTCCTCGGCTCCTATATGCAGAACAAACTCGGCGACGCGGTCGGGATGCGACCAGGAGAGGAGATGCTCACCGCGTATCGCATGGCAGATGAACGGAACATACCCGTCGCGCTCATAGACCAACCCGTGGAGCAAACGCTCAAACGCGTCAGCTCCATCCCATTTTCTGAGAAGCTCGCCATCGCCTGGGAACTGGTCAAAGCACCCTTCGTCCGCACACCGTACGAGATCGACCTGTCAGAAGTACCAAGCGACGAGCTCATCGCACAGCTCACAGAAGAACTACATAGCAAATTCCCGAACCTTTACCAGGCACTACTGATCGAACGCAACCACGTCATGGCGAGCAACATCCGCCACCTCCAACGTACCAACCCTGAATCAGATATCCTCGTGGTCATGGGAGCGGGTCACAAAGACGTGGAGAAACTCTTATAAGCCGACCTTGGCGAATACACGGTATGGGCGACTTCACCTACTCGTGCCGACAACACTTTTCCTGCTCCTCGAAAGAAGCGCTCCACGCACTCGTCACGAGCATCGTCGCGGGCTTCGTCATCAGCTTCGACGACTGGGGAGCAGAGACTGTCAACGTCGCCGCAGGGATCCAAAACTTCATCCTCGGAACGGTCTTCGTCCTCTTCGCCCTGTCCATCCAGATCGTCGCCATGAAACTCGTCGCCGTGTGGAAAGGGTACACTGTCGAGTATTCGATGTGGAAGCTCGGCCTCCTCTTCAGCCTGCTCGTCACGTTCCTCACGAACGGTATTATACCGTTGTTCTTCACGGGCAGCATCGATGGCAACGTGATCAAGCGTCAACGCGTCGGCACGTACATGCCCCGGTTCAAGAACTGGGAGTTCGGCCTGATCAGCCTTGCAGGCCCGCTCAGCAACCTCTTCCTCGCACTCATCCTCCAACCGCTCTATATCGCCACGCAAGCCAGTGTCATAAACTATTTCCTGCTCGCGACGCTCCTCACGATGTCCTACTCACTCCTCCCGATCCCGCTCTTCCACGGCGTGCGGGTGATCGAGAGCGGTCGTACGGAGTATGACTGGGAAGGGAGCACGTTTGGTTTCAATATCTTCGTCTTCAACCGCTTCGCATACGTCTTCTTCGCTTCCGCATCCCTAGCGTACACGTTCCTCGCACTCCTCACGAGCATCTACTCCTTCCTGTTATCGATGCTCATCGCGATCATCGTGACCGCGGTGTTCTACGTGAAGCTGGAAAGCGAGTAAGACCAAGATAGCTCATCGGAGCAAAACAAAGGAATTTACCCGTTCTCGTCCGGGAGAAACAAAACATTTAAATAGTAACTATCGGCGAAACGAAGGTAGACGCAGCCCTGACAGGGGTGTAACGGGATTATCCCGTAGTGAGGTGAATACACGATGGGAGAAAAAGTTGCGAGAGTTGGAGTGGACAAAGAGTCAGGTTGGCTCTACTATGTGGACAAGCAAGGCGATATCTCTCGATCCAAGATGGCCCGAGGCGGTGGCGATCCTGGTGAAACAGAACGGGAGAAGGTCGCACGCGTTGGCGTCGACAAGGAAGAGGGCTGGCTGTACTACGTGGACCAGAACGGCGACGTGAGCAGGTCCAAGATGTCCCGGGGCGGCTAACATTTCTTTTCTTTTTCACACAATTCTTGTGTATATAGAAAAGAAATGTTTGGTTCGGCAAAAGAATCGCGAGCTCCAGCTCGAATCTATATAAAATTCGCTACCATCCATAGAACCATGTTACAAGAGTTCGAGCCACGCCTCTACCAAGAGACGATACTCGACACGTGCATCAAGCACAATACCCTCGTCGTCCTTCCGACAGGGTTAGGGAAGACCGCGATCGGCATGATGCTCGTCGCCCACGAGCTCGATAACACGGAGGAAAAAGCGGTGTTCCTCGCCCCCACGAAACCCTTGGCACAGCAACACGTCCAGACATTCCAAGAACACCTGGATATACCGAACGAGAAGCTTCTCCTGTTCACGGGCGACACCCGTCCAGAGAAACGCGGTGAGCAATGGCACGATGCACGCGTCATCTTCGCCACACCGCAAGGCTTCCAGAACGACGTCATCGCCGAGCGCGTCGATCTCGCGGATGTGAAAGTGATGATCTTCGACGAAGCCCACCGCGCCACGGGCAAATACAGCTACGTCTTCATCGCAGAAAAATACAAGCAAGCCAGAGACGACGGACGCATCCTCGGCCTCACCGCCAGTCCCGGCAGTGACAAGAACAAGATCCGGACGGTCTGTGACAATCTCTATATTGACGACATCGAACTCCGCACCGAAGATGATAGTGATGTGCAACCATACATACAGGACGTGGACGTGGAACGTATCAAGGTTGAACTACCGGACGCGTTTGCCAAGGTCACCAGACTCTTGAAGAAATGCTTCAAGAGCAAGCTCAAACAGATGAAGAACTTCGGCTACCTCAGTGGATCACCTGACCAGTACAGTAGAAAGGAACTGCTGCAGATACAGAAAGGCCTG
>CAYWOP010000045.1:0-4795 GCA_964459935.1 uncultured Methanosarcinales archaeon
ACGAGATTATCACTCAAGGTTTGCAGGAGAACACGCCGGAGATCCCGATACTGTCGGAAGAGTCTGAGGATACCGGTGATCGCTTGGATGCGGACGTGGTGTGGATCGTCGACCCGCTCGATGGGACGAAAGAGTTCATTAACGAGAAGAAGGAGTTCACCGTGAACATCGCCCTCGTCCAGGACGGTCGTCCCGTACTGGGAGTGATCAACGCGCCGGCGATGGAACAGACCTTCTATGCGGTACAAGGTGAAGGAAGCTTCGTCGATGCGGGTGCGTTGACGAAGGAGATGCGCGTCTCTACCAGGGAGGCGCTGCCGGAGATGATACTCACCAGGAGTCGTTCCCACGCCACGGATGAGATCCAGGAGCTCGAGGAGCGCTTCGGGGATAGTATCCCGTCCGGTAGTTCCATCAAGGGGTGTCGCGTGGCCAACGGCGATGCTGACGCGTACATACGGTACCGGCCGTGTCACGAGTGGGACGTGTGCGCGATGGATCTTATCGTTGAAGAGGCGGGCGGTATCATGACAGACTTTGATGGAGAGCGACGCGTGTACAACCAAGAAGACACACTATTGCACGGCTTCGTGGCGTCGAACGATATGATGCATCGAGAACTGCTGGATCTTGTTTGAACCGATCGTCGGGCTGCTAAAATAGTAACGCTCTGTCTGAAGACACATGGGATGCCAAAAAGCTGATTGGGCAGTTCTGTTATGATGGCGTGATTGATAGTGCCCAGTCGGACTGTGAGGGTAGTTCAACGGTGTGACTGACCGGTTGGAACGTGCCGATACTTCGTTCCTCGTACGCGGTAGTGGTATCGACGGCGGTGACCTGCATCTCCCCTGGAGCCGCTGAGAGATTGATGTCGATCGTTTCCGTGTTCTCTTCGTAGACGACGAACGCTTCCCTGTCCTCCGTTGCCAATGCGTACCCGCTCGTTTGTTCGTTGACGCGTTCCATGCTGAGCTTGTAGCGTTCGTGGTCGTGCCAGAACGTTCGGTGCGTTCGCAACGCCGTTTGTAGCGAATCGGGGTAGGGTGCGTTGTTGAAGAATCCGTACCACCCGCCGAACCCGTTGGCCATCACCGTTCGCCATACCAGTCTCCGTGTTTGTGTTTCATCCAATCCCCAGCGTTGCCATGTGTGTCGTTCTTCATCGAAGTGGGGATTATCCGTGTCGGTATTGAGCTTGTCGATGAGCGTTTCGATACTCGGGTACGCTGGGCCGTAGAAGTCGCCCTGTTCCTGGTCGGTGATCGCATACCCGTTCATATGGTCTTGTGATCGCAGGTCTGTGGCCCTGGCGGAGAGGAGGTGCTGCCAGCCGAATCTCTCATGGAGGTATGATTGCCAGGACCGGAGTTCCTCTTTGGACACGTATTCGTGCAGGTCGAAGCCGTATCCCATCGTCCATCCTGGGAGAGGTCCGAGACGCGCGGCGATGTACCGCTGGAGTCGCCTGTCCGCCGCTCCGTTGATCCCCTCACCCACGCCGATCGGCGTCCATTGCCGTGATTCATCGCCCCACGCCCAAAACATGATCCTGCACCCGTTCGATCGCGCTCCTTGTACCATATCTTCAAGAACTCGGAACGTTTTCCTGTCGGGATTTTCACTGTTATGCTCATTGTGTGCTTTTGATCCGTAGTCGAAGAAGTTGTTTCCTATGATGACGAAGAATATCTCGAAGCCGTTCTGTTTGGCTTCCTTGCAGTACGATGCCGCGTCAGCTCTGGGGTTGTCGAACTCGTGCGGGAACTCCGGACGTTTGTCTAGGTTCATGTACACGTTGAACACGTAGCCTTCGGTCTCTCCGTTGCCTGTCTGCACGGCGAACCGGTCTTCCTCGTGGGTAAGGAAGCCCTCTGTACCTGGATTATCGTCGACATCGACCGTCCCGTCCAGTCCGTTCAGGTCTTCATCGTCACTCTCCGTTGTGAACGTCCATTCGCCTGTCCTGGTACCGGTGAAGCGGAAGCTCCAGGTACCGTTTCCACGGTAGAACATCTGCGTGGTCCGCGTCTCGCCGCTTCCCGTGTGCGTGAACGTGACGTTGGCGATCACATCATATGGATTACCGGAGTACGAGGGATTGGACACGTTCCACTCTTCGTAGCGCCAGAGCGTACCGCTGCGGTCGCTGAAGGACGCTGTTCCACCGGTGTCCTCGTCAAGCGTGTTCGTGCGGAGTTTAAGATAGTCGTCGTGGTCGTGATCGGTCCAGTCGTTTTCGTTCCAGTCCCTGTAGAAGAAGTACCACTCTTCGCTTGTGTCGTCGTAGTAGATCGTTCCGATGCCTTGGTTTTTATTGTCAAGTACGTACGTTCGTGCCGGGTCGCTGACCTCGGTGGGCGTGTCCGGATCGAATGTCCTGACCTCGTACGCGTTCGGAGCGTCTGAGCGACGTACGGATATGAACAGGGCGTACCTTTCCTCTGATAGGGGAACGATCTGACTCCCGTCTGCGAAGTAGGTCCCTCCGTCGAGGGATGTCTCGTCTCCGTACAGGACCGGGCCTGTTGTTTCAGTGAATGTGTCTTTTGACGGCCCTGTCGCCAGTGCGATACTCCTGGTCGGTTCCATGTTCTTTGTCTGATAGAACATATGCCAGGTACCGTTATGTTCATATGCAGCGAGAGGGAATATCTCATCGTTCTTTCCATTATTCCCCCAGACGTCGGAGTCGGTAGCGTCAAGGACACGTTCCGGCTCGGTAAAAGCTTTCCCATCAGTAGAGGTGACTTCGTAGATGTCCTCACGTACGGTTAGCTGACCGACGGCGGTCATCCCGGCAAAGTATAGGGTGATATCTTCGCCGTTGTGCAGGGCGAGTTGGGGAACCTGGATGCCTTCCTCCCACGCGTTCTGGTGATCGGGTTGCGGGTAGAACGTCACGGAAGGATTCCCGGTATATTTGGTGTAGTCACGACCGTTTTCGCTCATGGCGGTGCCGAGGGCGCGGAACGCGGGGTCACCGTTATCCCGGATACCCTCAGCCCCTTGGTAGTAGAGGTAGTGTGTTCCTTGGTGCCGTGTGAACTCTCCGGCGTTGAATATGTGGTCGTCCCACGCTCCTGAATCGCCGTCACCGATGAACTCCTCATGCAGTGTCCAGTTCGCGTTGAAGCCATTGAAGCTCGACGGGAGTTTCAGGTCTCTTCCCGCATACGTCTCGTTTGTTCCACCGCTCTTGGTATCACCGGAGAGGGAGACCGTACCGAAGTCGATGTATCCGTCGCACTGCAGTTGTTGCGAGTAACTCCCGCCGCAACTGTCGTCCTGGTACACGCCGGTGTTGACCTGTTGCTCCTCCGCTTCGAACCTTTGCCCGTTCGCTTCGAGCCAGTCCACGGTGAGGTCATGTGTCGATCCTTGGTCGTTCACGAATGCCACGCGAACGTTGGGGTCGCCAGTCAAGGAAGGTTCGTATCGATACGTTTCGTACTCCTGTGACACTGTCCATGTTTGCACGGTCTCGCCATCCAGGCGTAGCTCCATCTTCTCCGTTCCGTTGTCTCCCCGAGCACGGATCGTGATCGTTCCGTTTGAGTCGCTCTCGTTGCTGTCGGGTAACGTGGTTACTTGCCATCCGCCGTGGCAGTCCCATCCTTCTGCCCAGGAGCAGCTGTAGACTGCGACGTGCTCGGCCATTGAAAGGTCTGCATTGGTTGTAGCGGACCCGACGCTCCACCTGCCAGGCTGTTCTCCGGATAGTGAGAAATTCTTCCACCCCTTGTCGTAGTACCAAAAGGTTCCGTATACCAAGGTGTCTGACACATTTACCTTCTCTTTTGTAATGGAGACTTGGTCGATTGGGTCGGCGTAGTCGCTCACGTCGACCGTTCCAGCCACCATGCCTGGAAGTAGCAGGAGAACGAGTATGAGCACGTGACGACGTGACATACGCGATTTTTGTTACCATCGGAATAAAAACCTTTCGTGTCCATCTGCACGTTCAGGTAGGTCAAAGAACCTGTAGCAGGTGGTCTTGGGGTCGATGTTCTACATGCACGGTGGCTCTACGTTGACTCTGGAACTGTGGAATATACTTGTGCGAGTTGCCTTTGCAAGGCTTGCTCGGGGTTCGAGAAACTCGTGGCTATATAGTATCGACAAAGAGAAAACATTTGTGCCGGTGCTCAATCGCCGCACGGGCTTAGTGGCTCTGTGCTTCCAGGTATGCGTGGTACTGGTCGATCTTGTCCTGTGAGAGCGGTGGTGCGACGGTGTAGTTGTCGACTTTTTCGCGGAGTTCGGTGTCGATGCTGTAGATGACGTCCGTATCGAGGCGTTGGGCGAGTGCGAGGAGGTATGCGTCCCATGATTCGATGTCATGCGTGTTTGCGGTTTGGAGGGCAAGACGGAGGTCGGCTGTATGTACATGTTCGTAGTACGCGTTGCTCTGTTGGTCGATCGTGTCGGTGAGGACGTTGGTAGCGGTTTCCGGGGCGACGTTCAGGTAGCTGGTCATGACGTGGTATGCTCCGAGGAAGGTCGGCGTTGGGATGACCGCGTTCCTCGTTCCGTTCAGTGCATCGTAGAGGAACCGGAGTGCGTCGTCTTGGACCGGGCTTTGTACGTGTGCCATCACGACGACACCGACATCTATGATACCGTCACAGTCCCAGTTTTCGTCGTCCATACGCTTCGCTTACCCATTTGTCTTTGTCTCCGCTGGGACGCGGTTTTGGTGCTGTGTTTTTGATACGTTCTCGCCACTCGTCGAGTTCTTCGTCGTTGTCGTCGGAGCGGCGGAGGATGAGTTCGCCTGGGGTCGCGTGGAGTG
>CAYWOP010000045.1:4805-7241 GCA_964459935.1 uncultured Methanosarcinales archaeon
CTTTTTCTTCCATATGGTGTAAAACGTGGTGAACACTCTTAAAAGTTGTGCGTGGAGTCTCTTTGCGGTGTGATTTTACCTGGAGTGGATCAGGTGTAGGTATCTGGAGTGTTTGGTCTGTGTTGTTCTTTCGTATGGGATTAATTTCTATATAGAAAAAATTAGTTGTGTATCGGTGCTCAGACGCCGCACGGGCTAAGACATGCGCGGGGGAAAACTTGGAGTGCAACCAACGTTGACAAGATGTTTGCTGTGCGTAGGTGTCAGGACACACGAGGACTGCGTATTCCGGTTGACGAACGTTTTATATATTGTCACTGCTTGTATTTAAAGTATGGAAGAGTGGCTGGAACGAGCACGGTCTGACTACGATGACGCTGTCTACAACTATGATGATGAACGGTACGAAACAGCAGTGTTCTTATTCCAGCAGGCGGTTGAGAAAGGTCTGAAATACTTGGTCCAGCGAGCGGGGGAGGGGCTGCCTCGTACGCACGATTGTTATGAACTGGCGAAGCTGGTGGACGCTCCGATGGAACTGCGACGAAAGGCCGATTTCCTCTCTTCGTGCTATTTCCGGAGTAGATATCCGGATGCTGACGAGATGGATGAGGAGGAAGTTCGTGAGGTACGAGCAGCTGCGGAGGAGGTGTGGGAGTGGATTCAGAAGAACGTCTGAAGCGGCTTCGGGAGCGGCTTGAAGGTGAGATCTCCGTGGATGCACTGTACCTGTTCGGTAGCAGGGCGCGTGGGACGTTCAGTACTGATTCTGACTACGATATCGCCGTGGTGTCCTCTGACTTCGAAGGGATGAACTTTACCGAACGGCAGCGGTTCATCCGGCCGGTGATGCGGGACGTGCTTGACGATGTCGCGATGGACGTGGTGTGTTACACTCCTGAAGAGTACGAGGAGGGGAAGGAAGCGTTTCTCCCGCGTATCATCGAGGACGAGGGCGTTGAGATTGCCTAGTACCTAGGTTTTCCTGTGCAACGCACACTATTTCAGACCCGCGGCGGACGGTGGTTTTATATGTTTGTGATGAGTACAAAACGGTATGCGTGAGACGGATGGTGAGGAACTCTATCAGCGTTTCCGTGAGCGTCGTGACGACGTCGTGGAGGTCGTTGATAGACAGGGGGTCGTGGTGGCGTATGTCTTCGGATCGGCGTCATCCGGTGATATCGGTCCGCTCTCGGATATCGATATGGCGGTCTTGCTCGACGGTGCTGAGTATAGAGACTTGCTGAATGACCTGATCGGTGTGCTCGGTGACAGGATAGATCTGGTGGATCTCGAGACGGCTTCTGTGACGATGCAGTTCAACGCGATACAGGGGAACGTGTTGTACGAGCGGTCCGAGGCTGAACGTGTACAGTTTGAATCCCTCGTGATGCGGCGGTTCATGGATCAGCGGTACTATCGGGAACGATACAATGAGCGCATGAAGGAACAGATCCGCGAGGAGGGACTGGTGTGAAGGACGAGGTACTGGACCGTTTGGAACATCTTCGACGGTATCTTCGCCAGTTACGTGAATTCGAACCCGTATCGAAGGAGGAACTGGAGTCTGACATGGTGAAACGTGGTGCGGTCGAGCGGTACCTGCATCTCTCGCTCGAAACCGTCATCGATATCGCATCCATGGTCATAGCGCATGAAGCGGAAGAACGTCCTGATTCATACAGAGAAGCGTTACGGATGCTTGGGAGGCACGGCGTGCTCGGGCGAGAGTTTGCGGAGCGGTTCTCCGACGCTGCTGGTTTTCGCAACATACTCGTTCACGGGTATACGGACGTCGATCTGGACGAGGTCGTCGAGGTGTTCGACCGCCTTGATGATTTCGAGACGTTCGCTCGTTCCATCGTGGAGTACCTGGAGTAGGGGTAGAGAATATTCTTAGAGAAGTACCTGATTGCCGGACGTCCGTCCGGTTCGTAATCGTGGAAACTGCTGTCACAACTTTTTAATACACCTGTGCTATCGGAGTATCCATGGACAGGTTGGATAGATTAGAGGCAGAGAGCATCTACATCCTCCGCGAAGCGTACAAGAATTTCAATGACCTGGGCATGCTGTGGAGCATGGGCAAGGACTCCACTGTGATGCTCTACCTCGCTAAGAAAGCGTTCTTCGGCCACGTCCCCTTTCCGTTGGTACATATCGATACCACCTTCCTTTTTGACGAGATGTACGAGTTCAAGGAACACATGGAAGAGGAATGGGATCTCAACATCATCACGGGAAAGAACAAGGAAGCGTTGGAGAACGGGATGAGTTATGAAACACACAATCCTATGACCGTTTCCGAAGAGCTCCGCACGAACGCGCTCAAACAGTTCGTCAACGATCATGATTTCAATGGATTAGTTGTGGGTATCCGAGGCGACGAGGAAGGAAGCAGGGGGAAGGAACGGTTCTTCAGCAAACGTACGG
>CAYWOP010000046.1:0-7230 GCA_964459935.1 uncultured Methanosarcinales archaeon
CGGTGCTTCCGCGGATCGCGCGGCCCTGCTCCACGCCGCTTAGCATCTGGCGTGTCTGCACGACCTGTTCCCGTGAGGATGTGTTCTGCCGGAACACTTGCGTGTTTTCCACGTGGACGCTGAGGCCGACCTTGCCGGGTAGCACGTCTTCCAGTACGACGCGGGTGAGGTTGTGGGCGTTGTTTGTCTCGTTGCGCGCCCAGAACGTTCCCATCTGTTCCAGCACCGTCGTGTTGGGATTGTCGATGGAACCGTTGGTTATCATCTCCTGGACGACGGGATGGTCGACTTCCTCGACGCGTAGTTCGGTCAATATATTGAGGGTGTCGTAGCTCTGTTGTCTGAGTTGCGACGCCTCAGGATTGCTCGTGTGCATCTGCGTGACGAGTGTGAGTGCGCCTACGAGGAGGAGTGCGCCGAGGAACGCGTCCAGTGTGAAGTACATCCCTTTCATTCCCATGCGAGCACCACCATGCGGAGCGGGGTTCCGTTCCGTATGACCAGTCGTTCCGAACGCGCCATCGTGTCCGTCTCGATGGTATCATAGTCGATATCGGTGCATGAAGCTTTCGTAACGTTCACCATGGACTGGAGCGCCTCGTCCACTTTCTCCTCTGTTGCGACGCTTCCCCCGTTCGTGTACGTGCTGTCGAGGGTGGCGAGGTAGTACGCTTGTCCGAGGCCGTGTCGCCATCTAGCGAACCATGCCTCGCTATTATTATAACTCGCGAGAGGGGTGAAGTTCTCAGCGTCAAGATCCCTTACGGTGTAGCTCGTGTCACTTGTATCGTCGTCGCTGAAGTTGTGACCTGTGCTGAGTTGGAAATGGTCGTCCTCGTTGCCCGTGACGGCTCCGTCGTGTTCGTCTACCGTTGCGAAGCCGACTCGGGAGTTGTTGAGCGATACGTTGCCGGTCAGCAGCACGCGGCCGCCCTCGCGCACATAGTTCGCGAGCTTGTTCCGTAACTCTGCTTCCGTATAGGTGTCGGTTCCCGCTAGTTCAGGATCTTCGAGGGCGAGGAGGCGATACCGGGAGAGGTTGTTGAAGAACGCGGCTTGGCTCGTATATACATCTGCGTCGTAGCTGTTCATCGTGCTCGAGAGGATGGAGGAACCCGTGTGGTAGTATGCGATGGGGAGTATCTTCTGTGACAAGCTTTTGGTCTCACCGACGCTCGGATCCCCCAGGGCGCATTCGGTCCCGACGGAGCGTATCGTGCCGTTGGTGAAGTAGACGAGGTGGTCGTGCCGTGTCCCGAACAGCGTCCGGGTTTCGTTGTAGGTGAGGTTGTCGTAGTTTGCGAGCCTCACGGGGTTGATACGGCCCGCCCCGTTCGTGATGCCGATCCTGTTCACGTCGTCCGTGCGCCAGTATTCAGGATCGCCCGTGCTGAGGAGGTGGTTGGAGACCGTGCGTGCCTCGCCGCGGAGTGTGGTGAACTCGTCGCTCTGGAACTCGTTCGTTAGGACGTTGACGGCGATCGGCAGGAGGAGGATGAAGAGTAGGAGGCTGATCGTGTAGTCGATGCTCCACGCTTGTCCGTCACGATACATGGACCGTTCCTCCCTCGTTGCGTATGGTCACGGTACCGGTGCTGATACTCCCCGTGGTCTTGGGTAGTGGATAGTAGATGTCACCGTCATCGTGGGACAAGAAGAGCGCGTTGTTCTGGATGGAGACGGAGTAGGATCGTCCGTCGACCTTGTCTGGCAGGGTCACGTTGCGCTCGTAGCCAGGATGCACTTCGCTTGCCAGGACGATCTCCTGCTGGATGCTCGTTCCGAACTCTCGCATCGTCGAGGCGCGCTGGTCCCGCACTTCTTGTTGAAACAGGTTGTACGCGATGCCGAGCGCGACGGTGAGCGCTATGCTGGCTAGGCCGATCATGATGAGGAACTCCATGCTTGCCTGACCTACTCGGTGATGTTCACGTCGTTGAATCGTGCTTCCACCTTGATTTTGTGCCTGCCCCTGTCGGGTGAGATACTCCCGGAGAGGTTTGTATCCGCCCATTTCACCACCTCGTACTCTCCCGATGGTGAGCTCACGTTGAGTATCAGTTTGTTGTTACGTAACGTCACCGCTTTCACGTTGTCCGGCATGTAGATGGTGAGTGTCCGCTTGGCGGGCTCGCCCATATAGTACACTTCATCCGCCGCGTTGACGATCTCCGTCGCGATACGGTCGGCTTGGGATGCTGTGACCTCTGCTTGTATCTGATTTGACTGGCTGTAGAAGAGCCCGATGAGGGGCATGGTGAGGAGGAGTGCGAATCCGACCATGATGAGGTATTCGATGCTTACCTGTGCGCGACGACGCAATGTCTTAGTTACTCGGTCGCGTACGTATTTAAACTTGTTGTGGCTATCTCGTAGGTGTAACGGTCAGTCCAGGAGGGCTGTGATGAGCGTTTCCTTGTCAAAGTGTTCGATATCCTTGTAGTCCTGTCCCGTACCGAGGTAGTTGACGGGTTCGCCGGTGGCGTGGCTGATGCTGATCGCCGCGCCCCCGCTGTCGTCGACGTCCGCTTTCGTCAAGATGATGCCGTCGAATCCTACGTCGTCGTGGAACTGTTTGGCTTGGTCGACGCAGTCGTTGCCTGTCGTGCTCTCTCCGACGAAGAAGGTATAATCTGGATCGTTGACACGGATGAGCTTCGCGAGCTCCTCCATCAGGTTGGAGTCGCTGTGGAGCCGTCCGGCGGTGTCGATGAGTACAACATCGAGTTCTTCTGCTTCGGCGTGTTGCACCGCGTCGTATGCGACGGCCGCGGGGTCGCTCTCGTAGTCGTGCTTGATCAGTTTGACATCCAGCCGTTCCGCGTGTTCTTCGAGCTGTTCGATCGACGCTGCGCGGTACGTGTCCGCTGCTGCGAAGACGAGTGACTTGCCCGCTTGCTTGAGCGTGTGGGCGAGTTTCGCTAATGTCGTGGTTTTTCCTGAGCCGTTGACGCCGATGAAGGCGAGCGTGCACGGGCTCTTTTGGGTGATTTCGTGGATGTCTGGTCCTTCGCTCAGCACGGCGCGGAGCGCGTCGGCGAGTGCGTCCTTCACGCGTTGCTCCGCTTCTCCCCCTGGTGCTTCTTCTCCTGCAAGGTCGTCGCGCATCTGTTCTTTGATGGCGTCGATGGCTTCGACGGCGACGTTGTTTCGGAGGAGGACGCGTTCCAGGTCGAAGAAGAGCTCGTCGAACTCCTCGTCGATGTCGACCGTTGTCAGGTTAGAGATGCTTTTCGAGACTGAGTCGACCGCGTCGTTCACGGTTGCTTTGAGTTGTTCAAACATCGAGGCCGATCTCCTGGCTGAGTCGGTCGGCGCGGGTAACGATATCGTCGTAGTCCTGTTCGATCTCGCTGCGGAGCCGCTCGAGATCGGCTATGTGCTCCTCTACCATCTCCTGTGTTTCCGGGATCGATTTCTCCACGACCGTGCCGCTGCCGATGTTGACCTTGAGCGTGGACGTGTCCAGTAGTTCGGCCTTGAGGAAGACACCGCTGCTCAGGGGTACGAGCGCTTCGCTTCCCTCCTCGACGTCTTGTAAATCGTGGAGGGCGCGTCGGAGTTCGTTGGCCTCCGCGAGTTTTTCATCGACGTCGTCGATGCGTTCCTTGATATCCTCGAGCTCCTGTTGCAACTGGTTGAACTCGGCTTGTTTGTCCATCGTACTCGTCTAAACCTGCTGTGTTTTTTAAGATTACGTGCCGAGGTCGCCTTCTTCGACGTAGAAGTCCTGGTCGAGTTCTTGGAGGAATTCGATGAAGATCGGCTCAAAGCTCTGTTCTTGCTGCAGGTCGACGTTGCGCTGGTGGTCGAGGTGGAGGAGCGGCATGAAGGTGAGGACCTTCTCGTGCCGGTGCGCGTCGTCCGGGAGCAACGCGTCGAAGGGGACGGTCTCGCCCTCGTCCTGGTAGTGCTGGTAGACCTGTTCGTACACTTCTGTGATGATCTTGGACATATCGATCTCATCTACATCTACATCGACGTCAGCGCCTTCCTCGCCGCGTTCTCGCTGTGTGCGTCGCATCTCGACCTGCAGGGCTTTCTCCAGCGCTCCGACGAGGTCGTGCAGGGCGACTTGGCGTGTCCTGGGCTGCGGGGTTTTTGGAACAAGTCCTGGAGGATCGGGCGTTTCTTCTTGTACTTCGTATGGCTCTGGAAGGTTTTGTACGAGTTCGACGGGTTCTTCCGCTCCTTCGATGAGGTTGTCCAGCGCTGTGATATCTTCTTCCAGCAGTTGATCCGATTTGATCTTGACCAGGAGGGCTGCTGCGAGGACGAGCTTGCCTGTGATGCGGAAGTCCATCTCCTGGAGCTGCTGGATGAGGTCGAGGAACTTGTCGGCGAGCGCCTGGACGTCCACGTCCCACGGGTCCATCTCTTCCTCGCGTACGAGTTCGTAGAGGAGCGTTTTCCAGCTCACCTCGTCCTTCTCGAGCAAGAGGTCCGTGATGCGCTCGTTCACATCCTGGCCGAGCTCAGTTTCCATCTGTGTAGAAATGCCTATACTGGTTTAAAAGTATTGTGCTGATCGGAACAGGTCGACCTTTGGTGAGTAGAACTGTGGTAGCTGGGCCCGACGGGATTCGAACCCGCGACCTCCGCTTTTCTTATGAACGAAGCACGTTCGTATAAGAACGGTGCTCCAACCACTAAGCTACGGGCCCGTAGAGGGGAAAACTGCTCCTCCGTTTAAATACGTTACGCGTGGGCAAGGCATAAAAATCTAGTTTCATGATTACGTTGTATGGCGAAGGTAGTGGTGAACGGGACAGTACTAGCGGAGAGCGATGAGTACGAGGAGGTGGAGGGGAACATCTACTTCCCTCCCGAGAGCGTACACCAAGAGTATTTCCAAGATTCCGATCGGAGGACCACGTGTCCGTGGAAGGGCGAAGCACACTACTATGATATCGTCGTCGGTGACGAACACTTGGAGAACGCGGCATGGTACTATCCCGAACCGAAGGAACAAGCGAGCCATATCAAGGACCACGTGGCGTTTTACACGAGCCAGGTCGAGGTCGAAGAATAGGGTACCTCTTTTTAGGTCCTGATACCTATCTCTCGATATCACGTATGGGCGGTGAGGAAAGAGCGATGCGGTGGCCGGGATTTGAACCCGGGTCGCGGCAATGGCAATGCCGAGTACTAGCCACTATACTACCACCGCTTCGGCGTGGATGAGGCGGCTTTGTTTTTTATAGTTTACTTCCGGCTGATCAATATCAATGGATTCTTGATAATCAGGTCGTGCTGGCTGATGAACGCGAGGAGGACGAGTCCGCTGTAGAGGAACTCTACGGTGGCACGCATGAGCTGTCGTTGCCACACTGCCTGGCTGGGATTGCTGAAGAACACGACGAGGCTCGTGATCTGGTAGATGCTGTAGATGATAGCGCTGACGAACAAGTAGTCCCACGGACGGCGCTCATTCCGTCGCTTCGTCTTGGTGAGGAACAGTAGCGCGTAGAACGTGATGAAGCACGCGATGAAGAAGTTGGTGATGCGGATGACGCCGAGGAAATAGTTCACAGGCATAAACAGCGTAGGGAGCTCTCACTATTTAAAATTTACCGAGGTCGTGAGTAACAGTTACTCCGCGGTGGTGACGTGCCGCCGTAGCTCGTGTCTTGCACCGTTCCAGAACGGTTTCGGCAGGCACTGGTCGGGAGTATCGCCCAAATCCATCGAGATCGGCGCGGAAACGGATGGTCCGAAATTGCTAAGAGTGCGACTAGCATCGACGTGCTGGCCTTCTCTCGGGCAACCTCTCAGGAATGATGCAGAATGGCTGTGTAATTTGTAGGTTTAAAAGTTTCAAGAACTGGTTTTCAAACGCTTTGGCCTCCTCGTATACGAGCGTCTGGGGACATAACGCTTTTATACAGATACCGATTGCGGTTTCGGCAGGGGCCCGTGGTCTAGTGGCTATGACGTCTCCCTTACGAGGAGAAGGTCACCGGTTCGACTCCGGTCGGGTCCATCCTCACTGTCCTGGTTCCGGCATGACTGCCCAGGCGATGAGGTAGAATATCAAGGCCGGGAATATCCCTGTCGCCAAGACGATGAGTACGAAGAGTAATCGCACGGCGCTCGGGTCCATGTCGAAGTAGTTCGCGAACCCGCTGCACACTCCTCCAACTTTCTTGTCTGCTCCGAGCGTAAGTAACCTTTTGGCTTCTGCCATGGTTTTGAGAAAAAGCTGGTAGTTTATAAAATGTTCAGTGCAAAGTTTGTACGTACCAGCCGATGCCGTACGCGACCAAGGCGGCGAAGGAGCCCACAAGGAGCATCTCCAAGCCGCTGCGTAGCCAGTGCCGGTTCGTGACCAGACTGCGGAGCGAGCCTACAACGAAGAGGGTGACAGCGGTGATGGCCGCAGAGATGCGGAACATCGGTTCGATCGAGAATACATACGGAAGTAAGGGGGCGAGTCCGGCGGTGACGAACGCTCCGAAGTTCAACAGGCCGGCCTCGAGCGGGTGGAGGTCCTGGTCGACGAGGTGGTCGTCGATGAGTAAGGTACTTTTGAGGATGTCGTCGTGACTCACGACTTGGTCCACGAGCTCTTCCAGTTCCGGATCTGTCACACCGCGTTTCTTGTAGAGTTCACGCACCTCGCCACGAGCGTCTTCGGGGACGAGTCGATCAGCTCTTCCGCTTCGTGCTCACGTTTCCTTCTGTATTCGTGCTCGCTCGATGTTGCGAGGTAGTCTCCTGCTGCGAGGCTGAAGCCGTCCGAGACGATGTTGGCGATACCGATGAGTAGGACGACGAACGGTTCCAGTGACGCTCCGGCGACGGCGCTCATCGCGGCGAACGTGGTGACGATACCGTCGTTCGCGCCGTAGATGAGGTCGTCGATGTAGTGCTCGCCGACGCGTTCCACCGCGTCCTCATCCGCTTCCATGCTATACCGTACGGTACTTGATCATATTTTAAACTATTCGATAACGTCTTTATTTGTGTTCTCTCAGTAGTAAAATTAATAAATCGCTTTTATTCGAGACGTACGTATGGAAGAAACAGGGATTAGCCGTCGAAGGTTCTTGCGAGAACTAGGCTTCGGTATCGGGGCTTTCCTGCTCGGATGTCGTCCCGACCCTGAGAGTATGCGAACGATATCCGCTCACGAGGTAACCGTTGAACCGGAGAACAACAGGATCTGGTTTCAGTACGACGATGCTGTCGTGCAGTACACCACGGACAGGGAAGACCGCCGTGAACTAT
>CAYWOP010000047.1:0-7206 GCA_964459935.1 uncultured Methanosarcinales archaeon
CACGAACCCGGAGAGCACGCTGACGACGATGAGGAGGTAGTAGAGACGGAGCGGTGTGGCGCGTCCCGCGTAGCGCCCGCCGAGGAGGTAGCCGAGACTGAGAGCGGTGAGGAACACGCCGATGAGCCCGCCCCAGGTGTAGATGGTGCTGCCGAACTCCGGGGCGAGGATGCGCCCTGCGAGTATCTCCAGGCTCATGCTCACGACGCCGCTGACGAATACGACGGCGTCGGTGGTATCCACGCGGTAGTTCACGATATACCGAGCTACTGGGCGCTTATATATCTGGTCCCGGACAATACTTTACCATATAGAAGGGAATTCGTCTTCCAGGGATAGACAGAAAACAGATCTACTATCATAAGATCTCCTACACCGTCTCCTTGATACGGCACGCGTTGCACACGTCGTTGCTCGACGGCTCCCCACACTCCTCGCATTCCTGCAAACCGGAGCCCGGATCGACCTCGTCCCTGCACTTCAGGTGCATCTTCACCGCATTGAACTTCGCACCGGGGTGCTCCTGTTCGTACTCGTTCAACAGGTCGCGTAGCCAGATGCGATACGCTTGGTCCGCGTTCGGACATTCCACGAACTCGTCCATGAATCCTTGGACGAAGGCGTACGTCGCGATCTCCTTCTCTTTCAAAAAGTAGAGTGGTTTGATGCGCTGGGTGAACCCGTCGCGGTCCGTGGTCTTCGGCCCGGTCCGGCCAAGCATCTTCACGTTGCTCCGAAACAGGTTCATCAACACGCTCTGCGCTTCATCATCCATGTTATGACCCACGGCGATCTTGTCATAGCCGTGTGTTTCCTTGTTCAGCAAGTACCGACGGAGCGTGCCGCACGTCGTGCACGGCTTGCCACCCACCGCTTCGGTGTCCATCTCATCCAGGGGCTTCCCGAACGCCTCCTCGAAGCTGTGGAGTTCCAGATCGATACCGTGCTCGTCGCAGAACTCCTGCAGGTGTTCGATGCTCTGGTCGCGATATCCCTGGATTCCTTCATCCACGGCGACCGCCGTGACGTCGTCGTGCAGTCTGTCCAGGAGGTACAGTAGCGTGGAGCTGTCCTTGCCGCCGCTGGCACCGACGGCGACGCTGTCGCCCGGTTCCAGGAGTGCATATGCTTCTATCGTCGCTTCCACCGTGTCCTCGACGAACTCCGTGAAGTGCTCCGTGCAGAGCGTTGGTTCTTCGAAGACGGCGGTGGAGTCGCAGCGGGTGCAGTGCATCATTTGCTCCTTTCGTACTCGGTAACAACGTTTGTTCCGTGCATCCGTGACAAGTACGTGTTGAACATCCCCGCAGTCAAGGCTGGTGTTTCACCTGAGTAAAACAGTATCGCTTCGTCGATACGATCATCGCCTTTGAACTCGACCCTTCCATCTGGGAACGTAAATCCATCCCCTTCCATCCGACCGGCGAGCCCGCACGCCTGGGAGAAGTCTAAAACTGCTGTTTCGAGGTCGTTCCGCTTCGGAAGACGACCGCCCCTCTCCGCTCGAGGATCACGTCTGAACCGGTACGTTGCAATACGCTCATGCCTCTTTCGCCTCATATACGTGCGAGAATACGTCTGCTTTATATGCGTTCGCTCCGACTCGTCTTCCCAGATCGATACACGTGAGCCGACGCACTCTCAAAGGAACCCTGATACCGTGTACAAGGATTCGAAGATACGTTTCAGAGATATCGTGTAAGGACGTGAGATGGTATATCTTCGGGAGTAAACACGTTAGAAGAGTTATCTTCGTCAGGGACTTCCCATTCGGCACAAGCGTCAGAGTATGGCTTATACACCGATCGGACATCGGACATGTCAAGCTCGTACTTTTGGAACAATCCTTTATCTGTTCTCAGACTTGTTCCCCGGTACAACCCCTTCTGAAAGACTTCTCGTGGGCACCACCGTACCTTAGATTCCAAGTTCTTTTCCGTTCTTTCGTTCTGCATACCGCTTGAGAAGGATGCGTTGTTTAAGAGGTTGCGGTCACAGCTCGCTCGGACCCATGAGCATGTAACTGTTGTAGACCTGGAGTCCGTGGATGAGCATCGTCGTCCCCGCTACGACGGTGTGTAGGCTCTGCTTGCGGATCTGCCGTGCGGCTTCTTCCTTGAACCACTGCACCCCCGTGCGCGGTGTAATCGCGAACATCAGAATTCGATAGAGGAGATGTTGTATTTAAATGTTTCCCCGCGGTACAACACTTCTAACCGTAAGGAAACCGATTCTCGTCCGCCTCTACCCGGAAAAACGGGGGCGAGGGGTGTGGCCGCCCCTCCCAGTATGTGGACACGAGACCGTTTATAAGCTGTCCGTGGAAAGCTGTCCGGTGACCTCGTCCTTCTTCATCCTGTAGGCCTCGTCCATCAGCACCTTCAGGTTCTCGATATCCTCGATGTTATACTTGATCAACCGTCGCAACGCGTCCTCGTCCCCGTTCTGATACTGATGCCACAGCCGTACCGCTTCCGCTCCGTCGACATCATCGACCGCATCCTCACGCGAGATGCCGAACTCCGGTTCGATCGCCTTCAACCCGCCGCTGTATCCGAGGCCGCGGAGAAGGAACATCAGATCGGTGTGGAGCTGTGTGAACTCGACGTCCAGGTTTTGCTCGAGGAACGGCAGGTCGAACCGCGCTCCGTTGAACGTGACCACGTGACCATACTGTTCCAGTGCTTTCGGGAGCTTCTCCAGGTCGCGGCCGCGGACAAATACGTCGCTCTCGTCACCATCATAGATTCCAACGACCGTGACGTCATGCCGGTCAGCATCCAATCCTGTCGTCTCGATGTCCAGGAAGCACGTATCGAACTCCGTGTAGCTTCGCCACTGGTGCTTGGACGAGAGCATGTTGTCAAAGAACGCCGGGTTGTCCTCTTGGACCGCGTTCTTGCTGGCCTGGGCGTACTTGCAGAGCTCCTGACACCGGGCATCCCCCATGACGCTGATGGACGACTCCAACGCGTCCTTCCACCGTTCTATGCCGTCGCGCCAGAGCTTCCGCTCCGTCTTCTTGCCCACACCGGGCACGTGCAAGAACGTCGATCTAAGCATATCGTATCGTGCATCGGCCAGGGATATAAGAATGTTACTCTTGCTCGGGTTGCTGTAGATGTATCGGCATCTCGTACTCTGCCAGCATCCGTGTCATGTTCTCGAGTGCTGCCGGGAGATACGGGGGTAGTTCCGCGAATTCATCGTGAACGTCGAAGAAGCCGGGGCTCGCTTCGTTCTCGGCGATTCCGATGAGTTCATCATCCCCTGGTAGGATGTAGAGTTCGAGATTGCTGGGTGGCTCACCGGTTTCTCTCACACTCGTCCCTCTGCTCTCGATCTCGTCGTCCTCGGCGTGAGGAACGCTTTTGCGCTGATAGACGAGGTACGTGCTCGTCTCGCCCTGTTGCTTCTCATGGCTCACATCGCGATAGAGCAGTTTCTCGAGGATGTCCCCGCTGCGCACGTAGGCGCTTCCGGGCTCGAAGCTTTCCGGTATGGTATCGTGGAGTTCGCTCAGCCGGGTCTCCAATGAAGAGAGCCCGATCTCATGTGTCTGCTCGTACTTCTTGTTCATAGCAACTGTGTATGAACATCTGCTACTTAAATAACGAATTACTTTCTATATAGTAAAGTAACATTGATCGCAGTACTGCCCCATGGTCTCGACAGCACATCCACGTCATCCCTTCACCTGGTCGAACAAGAAATCAGCGGTCCAGCGGAGATTGTGCAGCAGACGCATCATCTCAATCGGTAACGGATCGAGACTCTTCAAATCCCGTTCACCGTAGTGCGTTTCTCCTCCGATGTGGCCGAGGTAGTGCACGCGAGTTTTACGCATCGGATAATGGAGTTTCTCGGTGTCAGGAGACTTCCGTGGGAGATCCGGATTCCTATCCCAGCCGGGCACCTCGTACGAACCGCTGCGCTTTTCCCGCGTGTATGCTTTCGTGTAATACGCGTACCATTCCTGTGCATGAGGCGTGGTCAAGAACAGTTCGTGCCGAGACCGGTCCGTCCGGATCCTGTACAAAGGATGCTCTCGAGCCAATGATACTACTGTGCGTTGTGTATCCGCAAGCGTCGTTTCCCTGTCATCTACCCTGTCGACAAGGGTGTTTCGTTCGACTTCAAACTCGACCGCTTCCACCACTCCAACATAATCAAGCGTTCTATTTAATACCTGTTCTTTGCATCGCTGTAGGTTGTTCATTTCCCGAGATACAACCGCTGTCCGTACTGATCGGCTATCTCCTCAGCTACTTCCTCCGCGACCCTGTCGATATCGTACCGGACGCGTCTGATGTCCACATCGAGCGTGTCCAGGTCCACGACGGCGTAACTCGCACGTTCATCGCCGTCCCGCGGTTGCCCGACGCTACCCGGATTGAGCACGACCGTGTCGTTCACCTGCTCTACCATCGGAACGTGCGTATGGCCGAGGATGATCAGATCGGGCTCGTCCTCGAAGAACTGCAGTAGTGAGTAACCCGGCCGGTAGACGTACTCACCATGGTTGTCCCGGGGCGAGCCGTGCGTCATGTAGATAGCAACGCCGTCGAGGGTTTCCCGATACTCGTCCGGCAAGTTCTCCACGAACTCCCGGTTCTCCGCGGTAAGTTCATCCTTGTTCCACCGCATCGCCCGGAGCGGCTTCCCCGCCATCCGTCGCCTTCCCGCGATGCCCGCGTCATGGTTCCCCATGACGCACTCTACGGTATGCTCTCGGACCAGCTCTACCACCCGATTGGGTCGCGTGTTGTACCCCACGACGTCACCGGCGCACAGGAGGTGCTCGGTATCGGGCATGTCCTCCAGCACCGCTTCAAACGCGACGTCATTGCTGTGTATATCTGACACAACGACGATCTTCATAGAGGCGAAGGTGTATCCGACGTATTTTAATCTTGCCTGCAGGATCGCCCGCCCTGGACATGATCAGTGAACTATTGCGGATAGCCGGGCCGGTCGAATGCGAACAGGCCTCCGCCGCTCTCAGGAGTGAACCGTTCGAGTTCCGTCGCCGCGGTGACCGACCGTTTTCCATGATATACAAATCCGTAGCCTCGCATCGTCTCGCGGAAAGAACCCTTCATTTCCACCGCTTCGGTCGGCCCGGTCATCCTCTCATATACCCCCTCGCCGTGAGCCGAAAAGACATCATGCACCCGCTTCGGCATTCCCGGCTTCGGCACCAGGCCGCTCGTGTACGTCTCATTGGTCGTCACGTCGTACACTTTGACCGGGTCGTGTGCGACGAATACCGAGTCCCCACCACGGACGTACAGATCCTGACGCACGGGAACGGGACCAGCAACGCCACCGCCGGGCATACCGATACCGTCGTCTTGCACGAACGGCGCGCCGTAGAAGAGCTCCTCCGGTGCGATGACCGAGAGGCCTGTGGACTCACTCAGCGCCGCCGCGAAGCATCCGCCGGCCTCACACCGCCCGGTGGAGCAGCTATAGAGCTGTACCGTCGCGTCCGGAGCGTACAGCTCCCAGAACAGTTCATCAAGGTCGTTCGTGGTAAACTGCCGTATCGCAGGCACAAGATCGATCGAGAGCGGTGTGCCATGAGCGTGAAACGTGATCAGGTCAACCGAGTACCGTTCACTTGCTTCCGCTACCGTGGTACGCATCTGCCGCTGCAACGAATCCACGACGACCTCCCGATCGCTCGCATCCTTCACGGACGGCGGTACGTGGAACCGGTGCGTCTCGTGCTCCACAGCCGTAGAGGTTTCAAGACTATCGATTGTCTGTTCCAGACGCTGCACGTTGAACCGTACGGCGCCGTTGTGATCCGTTTCCTGGTGTGCGATGAAGCTGACCACGTTGTATAAAGAGTCGTCCTGAACCGTCGGTGTGGTCTGGAAGAACAGCTCTTCTTGACCCACGCTTGGCTCGGGCTGCGCTTGGACTTCGCCAGTACTGAGCAGAGAGAGTACGAGCGCTCCTATCCCAGCCCATCGTCGCATACAAGAGCCTGAAACCAAGCAAGTTTTTTAGACGTTGCGGCTCAGGCGTGGCACAAAACCAACCTTTTATAAAGATAGTGTATTCCTTCCGGGGAGTATGTCACAGATGGGAATGCCCCATGACGAACGATTGCGGTACGAATTAGAGGAGCATCTCAAGACCGAAGAGAACTTAGTCAACGTGCTGATCTCGCTCGCTGCGGAATACAATCAGATCGCGGAAGGCGATGCACTGAACGAGGAAAAGATCAAGACCGAACTGAACATGCACTACAGCGGCCAGGGCGGCGTTCCCGAAACATATGATGGCGATCCGCTGACCGCCGATTCGTGCTTCTTTACCTTGATACATATGGTCGATAACCCCCATCGCTACTCGCGCGAGCCCCGACCAAACATTTATAAATAAACTGCTCGGCTCCTCCTCGTAGTAACGACACAGCAGGTGATACAGATGAGAGAGATCGCAGTGATGAACCACAAGGGCGGCGTCGGCAAGACGACAACGGCAGTCAACCTCGCAGCGGGCCTGTCCCGCCACGACAAACAAGTTCTATTAGTGGACCTGGACAGCCAGGGCAACGTGAAGATCAGTCTCAACGCGGAGAGCCACCACACGATCTACGACGCGTTGACGGACCGGGCCACGCTGGACGAGGCGACGCATGATCTAGCGAAGAACTTCGACGTTCTCATCAGCACGGAAGAGTTCACCAAGGCGGACGATTATCTGAGAGAGGAGGACGAGCTCAAGCTCAAGAAACTTCTGCGGAAGATAACCGGGTACGACTACGTACTCGTGGACTGCCCGCCGAGCATCGGGTTGATCAATCAGAACGTCATCGCGTTCACGGACGAGGTGTTCATCCCCACCAGTACGGACTTCTTAGGATACGACGCGTTGCTCAAGATGCACAATGTCGTGGAGGAGATCAATGATACCTACAACAGCAACGCTGAGATCACCTCGGTCACCCCCACGTTCTACGACCAGCGGAACAATATCTGCAAGGAAACCCTGGACGATATCAGGACGCAGTTCCCCGAAGTGACGACAAACCCGATCAGGATCAACACCAGGCTGAAAGAGGCGCCGAAGCAGGGCCAGAGCATCTTCAGCTACGCTCCAAATAGTCATGGCGCGGAGGACTACGGCAAGCTCACCGAGTCCGTCATCGCGAGCGAAGCGTTCCAGAAGATCGAACCGTTGGAGGCGTAG
>CAYWOP010000048.1:0-6524 GCA_964459935.1 uncultured Methanosarcinales archaeon
TTCGCTGCGAGTTCGACGTCGTCGGCCTTCACCGTTTTCCGCCCGGCGTGGTCGGCGAACTCGATAGCTTTTTTACTTAACTTTTCTGCGTGGCGTTCGACGAACTTGCGCAGCGCTTCCTGGGCCTCCTCGCTGACCCTGTCGGCGCCTGACTGTTTGAGGATCCTCCCCATCGCTGCCAGTGGAAGATTTCTTGTTTGATTCATACTTTATACTATGTGTTTATCTGTTATAAACGTACGCATTCCTAGGGCACTGGACATGCGCGACGGGTATGTTTTTATATCATCGTCTTTCCATACGGAAGATATGGGCGTGAGTTTCGGCGGTCGGAAGTCGAAGGGGAGCAAGTCCGAGCGTGAGCTCCTGCAGTCGTTCTGGAACAATGACTGGGGCGGTATGCGGTGTGCCGGGTCGGGGAGCGGACGCCACCCGGCTCCGGACATCCTGGTGGGTAACGGCGATCGTATCATCGCGTTTGAAGTGAAAGTGACGAAGGACGAGAAGAAGTATTTCAAGAAGGAAGAGGTGGACGATCTCCGCCGGTTCGCCGGCGCGTTCGGCGCGCACCCGATGGTCGCGGTGCAGTTCTCGAACAACGACTGGTATTTCTTTAGCCCCGCTGATATGCGTGAGACCGAGAAGAGTTACGTTGCGAGCGTGGACCTCGGGACGTCGCGTGGTCTCAGCCTGGACGAGCTGTTGCGGATCTAGCTTTGTTCAGTCCTCGAGCATCTCTTCGATCTCTTCCTCTTCGTCGAGGACTTTCTTCACAAGGCCTTCGATGTGCTGGTCGATCCTGGCCATGCGTCGTTCCATGAGAACGATGTAGCGGATGCCGAAGAGCGTTCCTGCGAGCATCGCGATGACGATCGCGAGTACTAAGTGGATGACTGCCATGGTACTCACCTCGGAGTGTATTGGAAGGCGTTGGTATAAAAAGTTTATTGCGTCGTGCCGTTAGCTGTATTCTTTCTGCACGTATTTTGATTCATCGAGTAACAGCTCGGCTATGGCTTCGCCTGTTTCGCCCCGTAGACCCTGCTCCTCGAACCGCCTGCGCCAGTGGTCGTACACGTTCTGCTCCTTGTCTTCGACTTCGATGGCGAGACCGTGCTCGTTCTTGATACTCCCTATCTCTTGCGCCCATCCCATGCGCCGTCCGATGAGTGAGAGTATCTGGGCGTCGATGCGTTTCAGCTTCTGCCGGTATTCGTCGAGCTCTGTCTCGTAATCCGCCATAGCGTTTCAGGGTAACGAAGACTTTATTATCTTTTCATGCCAGCGCCGCAGGCTCTGGAAATACTTACAATATAGAAAATAATTGTGGAACAGAAGTATCTATAAATACGTCGAGTAACCGTGGTCATCGGGGTGATAGCATGGAGGAAGGACAAGGGAAATACTTTTTCCGCCGGCAAATGAATGAATATATACCATATCGCACATTGGGAAGCGTTCTGGAAGAAGGTATCCGACACACCACGAACAGCCACTTCTCTCACGTGATGAATACGCACACGGGAAACGTACCAGAGAAAGAATACGGACTCGATATCGACTACGACGTACCCACGCCGTCACTCCACAATGGTTTCTTCAACGCGGACTCATACATCACCGACACGTCGCAACGCATCGCGTATACGGATCAACGCCTCGGTGTCCCGCTCGCAGTACGCGAGTAACTCCTCACGCACGTCAGGACCGTCGCGGTAGTTCATCGCCACGAACTCCCGCGCCGCCTGGTCTCCATCACTCACGTCGAGATCGTCATAATCCTCTCCTGCGATACACGGCAGCACCGCCTTCAGACTGTAACTTCCGTGCTGCTCCGGATCGTAATACCAGAACTCGCGGAACGGCTCGGCGAGGTCCACGAAACGACCGTGCCAGTCTGAAAAGTCGTAGTCCGTCGCGGAGGAGAGCTGGCGGAGCATACGCTGCTCGAAACTCGTGTTGTACGCCACTATCGAACCCTGGTCACCGACGACCTCATGCAACGCGGCAGCGAGCTCCGGCCGCGGATCTCCCTCGCGGTCGTAGAGGAACTCATGGTGCTCCACTTCCTCATCCTCCAGGTGCAGGGAGAACTGGAACGGGACGTGCTCATACGGCGTGACACCGTCGAATAAGGGAACAGCGGTATTGAAAGCCTCGAAATCCAAGAAATACAAGGGGGGTTCCAAACGCTCCAGGAACTCGCGTATCTTTACAGGTCGGACCTGCGGCTCGCCCCGCACCACGGCATCACGCTGCACCGACTGCTTCTCCGTCAACGGATACCCATCAGGTATATCCTGGATAGCCAGCACACCGTCCTCCGCCAGTTCATACGCCTCATCACCGATGTAATGCAGCTCCGTCACGTCGTGCTCAGGAAGGTCGACATAACACTTCTCGCCCAGATCGCACCGATACTTATTGTTACGATGCATGCCCAGCTCGCGCTCCGGCGGCGCGTCCCGCTCGATGATCTCCCGCATCTCGATGATATTCTCCCGCACCTCGTCCTGCTTGAACTCAACACGGTCCGTCACGTTCCGCTTGGAGAACAGGCGCTCCGGCTCCAACTCCCCGTCGCGCTCGTACTTGGAGTTGATATGCATGACGAAACACCGCTGTATATCCAGACCGGCGCGTTCCAGACAGAACTTCTGGAAAGCAACGTCCTCGATATACCGGTCCTTCACCTTCGTACTGCTCTTCACCTCGATGATATTCCACCCGCCGTCGTGTTGTAAAATATCAACACGGCAGTAGAGGTCGTCTACTTTGAAACTCGCTTCGAACACCGTGTTTCCCCAGCGCACGAGCTCCTTCGTCCGGTCGATCGTCTCCTGAAACTCACCGAACTCCACAAGCTCACCATCGTACAGTGCACGCGCCAATTCACCCACGCGACGACCCCTCCTGAACAACTCCTTCGTCGAATCATCGTGATCCGGGATCTCCTCAGGTTCATTGAACGCGTACCAGAGCAAGCGCGGACACCGCAATCCCTGCATGTACTTGGACTTCGAAAGCAACGGCATATGGACAGAGGAGCAACGACCGTATAAGAAAGCTTCGTCGACGTGTCCCGTGTCACCTGCAACGCCGAAATACTAAAAAAGGAGAGGCTAACCGTATTAGCACAGGGGAAGATGGATACCGAACTCGAGGGACTGTCCGAAGAGGACAAGCGATTCCTCATCGACGTCACACTGGCGAACAGGGACTACCTCACAGATATCAGCAAATGGGCCGTCGTCGTGCGCCTCGGGTTCATCAGCGCCATCGTCGCGTTCTACAGCTTCATCCTCACCGTATCCGAGCTCCTCTTCACCGAACTGCTCTCACAGACCGTACGGATCACGATCTACGCTGCACTGCTCGTCGCGGCAGCAGCGGCGATCGTCTGGGCGTGGCGGCGCACGGCGAGGATCGAATACGATAATTACGAACATGCTGAGAAGCTCAACGAGCAGTACCAAGCCCTCCTCCGGGCGAGCGACGTCGACGTGCCTGAGGACTTCCGCGTCTGATGACCAAGCACAACCTTTAAATAGCTCTGCATACCAGCACCTGTTGAGACACGATGCTAAAGATGAAGCGGTTGTCGGAGACGTACAATATGCGCGTCTTCACCGACAACGGCGACTACTTCGGCGAGGTCGAAGAGGTCATCCTCACACAGAACAAAGTGAACGGGTGGCGCGTGAAGGCCACCAGGGACAGCTTCCTCCAACGCGTCCTCGGCAAAGCCAAAGGCGTCATCGTACCGCACCAGCTGGTCAAGGCGACGGGCGACATCATGATCATCAACAAAAGCGCCGTACCGAGCAGCGGCGACCAAGGCGAATAACGTTCTCACGGACCCGGTTTAAATATTCCCGCTACCTGCATGTACGCGATTCAAAACTACGTCACAACGCTCTTCAAGAAATCAACGCAGGGTCCCGACTTGAGCAGTATCGTACCGGACCATGTGGACCCGAGTCCACGCAAAACCTTTATTAAACTGAGCTGCTCGTCACCGATGTATGAATTTCGGTGATCTGCTCGTCTACAGCGTCGCCTTCTTCGGGCTCTACACCACGATATTCTACGCCCTCACCCTCTTCACGGAACGCCGCGAGATCTACCGCGACGCCACGGACTGGCGCCCCACCGTCGCCATCATCGTCCCATGCTTCAACGAAGAGGACACGGTGGGAAAAACTGTGAAGAGCCTGCTCAATCTAGACTATCCCAAGGAGAAACTCGATATCATCGTCATCGACGACGGTTCTGAAGATAATACCTTAGAAGTGGCCAAGCAGTACGAAGACCAAGGCGTACGCGTCTTCCACAAAGAGAACGGGGGGAAGCACACCGCACTCAACCTCGGACTGGAGAGGACGGACGCGGAGATAGCGGGCGCCCTCGATGCGGACAGCTACGTCAAGCCCGACGCGCTCAAAAAAGTCCTCCCGTACTTCGCGGACGAGGACGTGATGAGCGTCACGCCCGCTCTCAAGATCCACCCGCCGGAGAACTGGCTGCAGACCGTGCAGATGATGGAATACCTTATCGGCATCCTCCTGCGGAAGGTGTTCGCCTTCCTCGGCAGCATCCACGTCGCACCAGGTCCATTCACGCTGTACAGGACGGAGTTCTTCGAAGAACACGGGAACTACGTCAAAGGATACTTAACGGAAGACATCGAGATGGCGCTCCGCATCCAGGCCAAGCAGTACCAGATCGAGAACGCTCCGGACGCCGAGGTGTACACGATAGGCCCGGACACGTTCGCCAGCCTGTTCAAACAACGCCTCAGGTGGTACTACGGCTTCATCCAGAACACGCTGGACTACAAGAACCTGTTCAGCACGGAACACGGCAACTTCGGCGTCTTCGTCCTCCCCAGCGCGTTCATCAGCGTCTTCCTCGTCATACTAACGGTCGGCTACATGGGCTTCAAGTTCATCTCCAATATGATCGATCGGTTCCAACTCCTCCAAGCTATCAACTGGGACATACTGGAGTTCCTGCAGTTCAGCTTCGACCCGTACTTCATCAACCTCGGACCCACGCTCATACTCACCATCCTCATCATGAGCACGAGCGTCCTACTCCTCATGCTCGCAAAACGCGTGGCCAACAAGGAGGAGAGCATCAAATGGGGCTACCTCATCTTCGTCCTCACCTACTGGATCCTCTTCGGCCTGTGGTGGCTCGCCGCGTTCTTCCACAAAATCGCTGACTGGAACACGACGTGGGCGCACAGGAGTAGCGGCTGATGGGACGGATGAACGAGTACAAGGAGATGGACAGCATGAAGTACCTCGCCGCGTTTCTCCTCACCGTTATCGTCTTCGCCATCGGCGTCGCCATCGGGAACTACTTCAACGCGCAGAAAGTGGAACGCGTGAAGGCCATCGAGAACGACATCAGACTGGACACGCTCGGCGCGGAGATACAGCAGGAGATACTCACGGAGGAGCCGTGCAAGTTCGTCAACAGCACCCCGCTCACGGAGGACCTGTACGAACTCTCACGCAAGCTGAACCACGTGGAGAACATCTACGGCCAGGACGACGAGAGCGTGCTCCGGCTGAAGGAACGGTACAGCCTGCTCGAACTGCGACACTGGCTTTACATCAAGCGTATCAAGCAGGAGTGCGGGAAAGACCTCGTCCCCATCCTCTACTTCTACAACAACGACAAGAACTGCGACAAATGCGAAGACCAGGGCTACGTGTTGACGTATATCAGGCGGAAATACGATAACGTCCGCGTGTACAGCTACGACATCCGCATCGACAACACGGCATTAGAGACGGTGAAGGAGATATATGACGTGAACAGCGCTCCCACCGTCATCATCGATGGGACAAAGCACGGCTTCATGACCAGGGACGACGTGGAACGAGCAATCCGGAACGCGACGCGTTAGATCTCGATAGCGTCACCGATCGTGACTTCGCCGTCCACCGAACCGGTCTCCATATCCGTTTCATCCTCAAACTCCTCGAGCAACGTGATGTCCAAAAAATTCTCCAACGTTTCCGCCAGTGCATCGCTTGGCTTCACACCACCCGTCTCTATCTTGTGGATGATACTCTTCTTCTCACCCAAGCGCTGCGCCATCTCCTTCTGCGACAACCCGCGTTCCTCACGCGCGCTCTTCACCCGCTCTGGGTAGTCATCGACCACGATCGTTATCGGTTCTTGCTCGTCATCCTCCGATGCAGGCTCTTCTGTAGTCTCCTCCGGTTCAGGCTCTGGTTCCTCCACGCGGCTCTGGATCTCACCATGCGAACCGCACGACTTGCACACTTGCATCATCGCACCCTCGATCTCAGCGTTGAACAGATCCGTATCGCTACCACACATTTCACATCGCATATTATCCCTCCAATCGCAATACAGTATAGGACAGCCCGCCGGTGCGGACCTCCCGTTCATCGACTATCGCAAAACCGTGCTTGCCCATCACATCCTTGAACACGGACGCGTCGCGCAGGAGCAGCGTCACATCGCCCTTGACGACGTAATTC
>CAYWOP010000048.1:6534-7126 GCA_964459935.1 uncultured Methanosarcinales archaeon
GTACAGTAACTCATCGTAGAGCTCGGCAACGTCTTCGTTCCGCTTCGACGGAGCGGGTGGTTGGGTGACGAGCGCATCGATCTCGTCCTCTTCGAACGTCACATCGAGCCACTCAACCGCCTTCTTTGAAAAGGAAACGTGCTGATCCACCCTGGTTGCTTGCGCGTTCTTCTCCGCGTAGCGCAGGGCCTGCGCGCTATCATCAAAGCCGTAGATGGACGCGTCCGTGTCGCCTTTTGGATCGTCCACGCTGTTCGGGTCCTTCTCCAACGCGTGGATAGCGGCTTCTATCGGTATCATCGCCGATCCACAACACGGGTCCACCAACGTTTGCTCCCCTGACCACGAACTCCAGTGCACCAGTGCATACGCGATGTTGCCCCTGATGGATGCGGGGTGGCTGTAGAGCTTCCACCGGCGCCTGCTCAGATCCTTCCCTGTCACGTTAACTCCGGCATACGCTTTGTCCTGATAGACGTAGCAGTAGATAACCGTGTCCGGCTCTTCCAGATCGACCGGAGCACCGGTCTGCTCGTGGACCACAGCGCCCAGTTCCTGCTCCACGTCTTGACTGGTGAAATCGTGCTCGCCC
>CAYWOP010000049.1:0-6953 GCA_964459935.1 uncultured Methanosarcinales archaeon
ACGATGAGACGAACGCGTGCTTCCTGGGCTACGGCGTCGGCGTGAAGAAGTACGGCGGGCACGGCGGGAAGTACGGCACGCAGGACGCGAGCGCCGAGTTCACCACGGAACTGCTTCACTTGTTGAACGATAAAGAAGTTCCGTGGCAGACCGGTGAGTTCGGCAAGATAGACAAGGGCGGCGGTGGGACGATCGCGAAGTTCATCGCGAACCACGGCGCCCAGGTCATCGACATCGGCACGCCCGTCCTCGGCATGCACGCTCCGTTCGAAACGTTGCACAAGGCTGACCTGTACAGCACGTATAAAGCGTACACTACGTTTCTTGAGGGATGATGCCGTCGGTCGAGATACGCATGTCGCGCCTTCCGTTCCCGTTTCTCATCGGAGTCCACACGTGTTTCGTACAACAAAATGATGAAACGCACCGCTGGGAGGTGCTGGACCACGCGGAGATGGAGGAGCCCTGCTGGGGATACGTTCAAAAGGATTTCCTTCCGCCCGACGCCGGGATGAGCTACGTGTACTTCCTCTCAACCGACACGATGGATTCGAGCGTCTGGAACAGGGTACAGGGTGAACGAGCACGTCGCGTGCTCCGTGTACTCGAGAACGATATCGACACGTATCCATACCGAGAAGAGTATCGACTTCTCGGTCCGAACAGTAACACGTTCACGAAGTGGGTGCTCGACGAAGCAGACGTGGATATAGAATTACCTTGGGAACCGTTCGGGAACGGCTATGGCTAGTGTGTATCGTGACCCAGGAACGACTTCTGAGAATCTCGCGGGACGTTCTTCCTCTGTGACCACAGCACGATCCGTATGTTCCCTTCACGCAAACGGACCTACTCGCAGATCATCTCGGGACAGACATGCTATCATCTGAAAACTCTGAGCACACCGATCTAGGTTACACCAATTTTCCACGTCTTAGAGAAGATATTCAAAGAATGAGGCCATGACGCGTCGTCGTTAACCGCTCGTTCCCGTCGTCCGTGATGAGTATCATGTCTTCTAAGCGCACGCCGAACTCCTCGTACCATCCTGGTTCGATGGTCACGACCATACCTTCCTGCAAGGTTTCGTCGCTCTCCGCCTTGATACGCGGTGCCTCGTGAATCTCTACCCCGACACCGTGGCCGAGGCCGTGCGTGAAGGAGTCACCCAACGCGTCATCCGCGATCTGATACAGGTCGCTGCACGACATGCCCGGTTGGGCCTTGTCCAGACAGCGCTGCTGCACCGCCCGCACTCGCTCATATATCTCCGTTTCTTTGTCACTCGGTTCGCCGCCGATGTGGACGGTGCGGGTGATGTCGCTGCAGTACCCGTTGTAGCGCACGCCCACGTCGATGAGGATGAAGCCTTCGCCGAGCGGTTTGTCGCCCGTGTAGTGTGGAATGGCGGCTGATTCGCCGAAGGCGACGACCGGGTCGAAGCTGGGTTCGAGTCCGCGCTGTGCTATGTTCGTGAGGATGTCTCGCTTGATCGCTCCTTCGGTGTCGTATGTGAAGCCGTCGAGTACTGACTGCATGATATCGTCCGCTATCTCTGCTGCCTCGCGCAGTTCTTCGATCTCTTGTCCTGTCTTGATTTTCCGTAGCTCGTGCAGTTCTCGGCTGATATCTCGTAACGCGAGGTGGTTGGTCCAGTTGTCGTGCCGGGTTACGGTGGTGCTGTCCGGGTTGTACCCTGCTGTTTCGTAGTCGTCGAGGTACTCACCGAGCTCGTCGTCGCGGAGCTTGACGACGCCGAACTCGTGGTCCAGTTCTTCGAGGTGGTGGATGAACACGGTGGGCATGCCGTCGGCGGGGATGAAGAGCGTGCCGTGCCGTACGTCTTTTTGCAAGAAATAGCGGAAATGTGGATCCCTCGCGTCGAGGATGCAGCCGTCGAGTTCCTTCTCTTTGAGAGCATCTTGCAGCTGACGCAGTCGCATCAGTCTAGTTCCTGTATGGCCGTTCTTATATCTTCCGGCGCGTCCACAATCCTATCGGGGTGTTTCGCTTGGAGTGCGTCGCATGACTGGTAGCCCCAGGTGACGCTGATGATCGGGATATCGTCGTGCTTGCAGGCGTCGATATCGCCTACGGTGTCACCCAAATATACCGGAGCCTCAGCATCTATCGTGTCTAGTAGTGCTCGTATCTGCCCGGACTTACCGAACAGCGGTATCCCCCCTTGTACCTCAGTGAAACGATCGAGGAGTCCCGCTCCTTTCAAGACCCGCTCGGCCACGGCTGCGCTGTTGCTGGAGAGCAGTCCGAGCGTATAGTCCTCGGAGAGGGATTCTATCTCCTCTTGCATGCCGTCGAAGAGCGTTATCTCGTCGGCGCGGTCGAGCATGGCGGTGCGCACTTCCTGCATGTACTGCGGGAGTTTCACCTTGGAGAACGGTAGCATCCCGAGCAGTTCAGACTTGGTGTATTGGCGTAGTTCGCTCACGCTGGCATCCTCTAGTTCTTCAGGGAGGTCGTACCCGTCGCGTTCCATCAACCGCTTGCCGATCTGGACCACCATCTCCAGCGTGTCCGCGACGGTACCGTCGAAGTCGAAGAGTACTGCGTCGGGCATGGTACGTGGAAGGATATTCATATTTTTATATCTGCATCTTTTTCCTTTGGAGTGTGGACGATGCAGCTCTGCGATATACTTCAGGACGTGCATGACTCCGTGGATGCGGTCGCGCGGCGCAGCCCTGAACGCGTCGGCAATCTCGTCCGGGACTACGCTCCCTTCGTCTCTGACGAGAAACGTCGGGAACTGTCACACCAGACCAGAGAGGCCATGGGAGCGGCGTACTGGATGTATTCGATCGGTTCAGCGATAGTACGAGCAGGGCATGAACTCTACTGCGGAGAAGAGAAGACCATCGCCACGACCCAAAGAGAGCGTTCATATCCGGTAAAGATATACTCGCGTGACGGTGAGTGACGCGTTACTCAAGCAACTGCTGCCCAGGCAGGAGGTCGTATCGCAGTTTTTCAGAGATCACACACCTATAGGATTCTGCAAGGGGTTCTCCGATCTCGACGACCAGCTCCAGCGTGTCCGCGACGGTACCGTCGAAGTCGAATCCTGCTGATTATAAGATGTGTTCACATTTTTTATATCTGAATCTCTGTCGGACAAGTACGGAAGATGAGTCTATGCGAAATCGTTCGGAAGGCTGAGTACTCGGTTGAGAAGATAGTGCGGGAAAGTCCCAAACAGCTGAGCTCAACGGTTAATGAATACGCTCCGTTGGTTTCAGATGAGACCCGTCGGGAACTGGCGTATCGGGCCAGAGAAGCGATGGAATCGGCGGTATCTTTCTATCTCTTTGGTTCAATGATAGTGGGGGCCGTGTATGAACTCTACTGCGGTCAGCAGAAGACGATTCCTATGACACGGGTAACGCAAACGAATCCCATCAAGATTCCTCCGCATGAAGATGAATGACGAATTGCTCGAGCAACTGCTTCCCAGGCAGGAGGTCATCCTGCGCTACTGCGTGGACTACGAACCCCCGGAGCCACGCACCGGTCTTGTCCAGCGTTCCACACTGGAGGAAGTAATCGCGTCCCACGGGGATGCGTGGGTGTTGGAGAGCGATCTTGAACATGAGGTGCGATCGCACCGGTTCGACCAGTGGTTGCAAGACGTCGCCGAGGAGGAGAAAGAGGTGGGCGTTGCCGAGTACGTGTCCACTGATGAGGAGGACGATATCTATGTGGTCGAAGAGGAAGAGCAGGACTACGTATTCGTCCCCTCGAACGTCTCCGTCAACCTGGTCTCGCAGAACGAGCTCGGACCGGACGTGCTGGGACGGACCTGGCCGGGGACCGGGACGATCGAGGTGGCATCGTGGCTCTACGGCGCGCAGTTCCGCGAAGTCTTGCAGCACGAGCTGAACCACGTGCTCTACCCGCATTTGAACGAGCGGGAGATCCGTGAGAAGACCAGGCAGCAGGTGAGCAATCCGAGGTTTCACTGATGGAGACCGAGCGGATGAAAGAGGAACAGCGAGAACTCTCGGAGCAGGTGGTCCTTGACGACGGCTTCGGTGATATCGATCTCGTCGCAGGCGTTGACCAGGCGTTCCCAGACGGTGACGCGTTGACGTGTATCGTCGTGTGCTATGCTGACTCGCTCGACGTGGTCGAGTCCGTATATGGAGTGGAGGAGGATCCCGAACCGTACGTCCCAGGATTGTTGAGTTATCGGGAACTGCCGTCGATACGCGATGCGTTCGCCGCCCTGGAGCACGATCCCGACCTGGTACTGATAGACGGGAACGGGTATTTGCATATGCGTCGGTTGGGCCTGGCCAGCCACGCCGGTGTCGCGTTGGACGTTCCCACGGTGGGAGTGGCGAAGAACTTGCTCGTCGGCGAGGTCGAAGCGGGCGACTTTCCGAAGGCAGTCCGGGACGAGGGAGAGCTCCTCGGCTACGAGGTACGGACGAAAGAGGGATGCAACCCGGTCTACGTGAGCCCTGGGCATCGCGTCTCGCACGAGACGAGCGTGGAGCTCGTCGAGCGGTTCGTGGACGGGCATAAGTTGCCCGAGCCGATCTTCCTCGCTGACAAACGCGTCGGCGAGGAAGCGAAGCGGAGGAAGGAATAGCCTCACCGGATATATTTAAAGCTCTGTCTCTCCTACAGCCGCATGAAGATCGGTATCGATGTCGATGGTGTCCTGGCGGATCTCGTTACGCCTCTCATACAGTTCCATAATGAGAAGTATGGTACGGAGCTCTCCGTCGAGGACGTGAAGGGCTACGACCTCGCCGAGGCGTGGGAGGTCAGTGATGCGGAGCACCGTCGTCGTATCGACGATTTCCTGCAGAGCGACAGGGTGAGTAATTTGGAACCGTTGGAAGATGCTCGCGGTGTCATTGATATCCTCGCGTCCAAGCACGACCTGTACGTGTTGACGGCTCGCAAGCCGGCGATCGCTCGGGAGGCCACGGAGCGATGGGTGAACGAGCGGTTCCCAGACTCCTTTGAAGACGTGCTGTTCTCGGAAGACTCCTCCTCAAAAGCAGCACTGTGTGAAGAAAATGATATCACGTTGCTCATCGATGACAATCCAGATCACGTTCGTGCATGCTCTGAGCATGACGTCACGGGCGTCTTGTTCCGGCAGCCGTGGAACGAGGATGCGGACCTCCCGGAGCACGTTCCGAAGGTGCACGGCTGGAGTCAGGTGTTACAGCTGGTCAGGAACATCGAGATGTTCTCGAGCGCGTAAGCCGGTGCGGCGTTTGAGCACCGAAATCAAGGAGTTGTCTTTACCAAACCGTTTTGGATCAAGATGTATTTCAGAAATGTGAACTCATCACCTTTAAATATGAACGTCTACAGTTCGGTGATATGGAGATTAGAAGAAAACACTTACCCGCCCTACTCAGTTTCGCAGTTATAACCTTGGTACTTATCTACAGAGACTCTCCTGGCTTTGGCCATTCCGTCGGGCCTCTGGCTGCTCTTACCGGGTTCGTGCTACTCGGCATTCTCTTACCCTTCACAGCGCACAAGCTCAGAGACACAGTAACCCAGTTGTTTGTAACAGTATATCTCATCATGACAACCATCACACCGGTTACACGAGGACAGTTTCCGAGTCGCAGCTTTTTTGGAACGGGTATGTCTGCATGGCTTTTCTGGACCGTAATAGCCGTCATTCTTCTGCGCATCCTGTACTTCTACGTCTCCAAGACTAGGGTGCCTATTCGGGAAGGGCGTCCTCTCGACCGATATTTTCTCTACGGGATGTTGGCGCTAGTGCTACTGTTTCTATTCCTGCCGCTGCTGTTTGGCCCGTTTACCGTGGAGAACTCGGCGTGTGAAAACAGGTATAACGGCACCTGCGTTACGGATAACTCGTGTCCCGGAAACACGGTGAACAGACCAGGGAATGCATGCCCAGAAGAGTACAAATGTTGTATCCCGCTGCAGTAACCCGCTCCAAACTACTTATCAACGGTCAACCGTTTTACATGCTCGGTCGCTTGCCATTGCTTCTTCCGACCGTCCTTCCCCGCTTCTTCGATCGCGTCCTTGTCGCGGAGGTTGCGGAGCTTGCGATAGATCGTCGATTTGGACTTATCCATCTCTTCCGCCAGTTGATCCGCGGTGTGCGGTGCTTCCAGCATCAGCCGGAGCAGCGCTTGCTCGTCCTCCGTAAATGTTTCTTCGAACTCTCCGTCCTCCCGCGCCTTTGCTTCGGGCTCGAGGTAGTCGTACGCGTCCACGTTGACCCCGTGTTCTTCCAGGATCTCCTTCGCGGCGTAGTACGTCACCGTATACGTGGGGGACTGCTTGATCGGGTCATACTCGCCGAACTTGTTATGATGAAAATCGAAGATCGCGTCCGTGTACTCGAGCAGGCGACGCGGGTTGCCGTCGGCGACCTCTGTGAGGAGGTTGAGCGCTTCGCTGTGCAGTTTCTTGTAATATTCCCCTAAGCGTTGTTGCAGTATCTCGCGCATCTCGCCGTCAGTCAGGCTGGGAAGGGTGATGGTGCGCTTGCCGATGCGTTCCTCGAAGCTGGGTGAGACGTTCTCCAGGTGTTGTTCGATCTGTGCGATGACGATGCTGTGGAGCTGTTCCTTGCTCTCCCACTTCGACCGTGCTTGCATGATCACGTTCTCATCCGTGTCCTGAAACTCGTCGATGATCAGCACGGGCGGGTCGCTGGGGTACTCGCGCAGGGTGAGGCGGTCGAAGATGCTCCGTTCGCTCTTCAGTTCCTCCTCGATGTTGAAGTCAGCAGGGAGGTCGTGCGCGTCCAGGTAGATAAAAGAATAGTTATCCATGTCCTCCTGCACTTTCTTTAATAACGAAGTTTTCCCGGTTCCTGTCAGTCCGTTAATGAAGCAGAGCTCGCCTTTCTCGATATGGTTCTTCAACTGGCGTTCTTGCTGGTCCAGGCCGACGAGGTTCGTGTTCGGTCGTATGTCCAG
>CAYWOP010000050.1:0-6919 GCA_964459935.1 uncultured Methanosarcinales archaeon
TCCAGCGTTACCTTGCCGAAGGTCTCCGTGTCGCTCGGAAAGAAGAACACGTCAGCGGCCGCGTAGGCGTTACAGAGCTCGTCCCCACGGAGAAATCCTGTGAATACGGTGTTCGGCAGTCGTTTCTCGAGCGTTGGGCGTGCGGGTCCGTCACCGACGATGACGCTTGTATGATCGATGCCGCGTTCTTCCAGTAGCTGTAGCGTTTCCGTCAGTGTTTCAAGTCCTTTCTCCTTGACGAGCCTGCTGACGAAGAGCACGACCGGCTTGTCGTCGATGCCGTACCGTTGTTTCCACTCGTCAGATGCTCCAGTTGGAGAGAACTCCGTGGTGTCAGTTCCCCTGGTCCAGAGCTTTACCCCGTCGGTGATACCGTGTTCGTGCAGGCGGTTTCGCACTGCTTCAGTGCTGACGTAGATATGGTCGCAGCGTTTGTAGAAGTATCGGAGGTACGACCAGAGCAGTGGTTCGAGCGCGCCGAGGTTGTAGTATTTCAGGTATGACGGGAAGTCGGTGTGGTACGTGGCAGCTACCGGGATATCGTGTTTATGAGCGTACCAGAGTGCTTTGAGTCCGAGCAGGTCGGGCGTGGCTATCTGGATGATCGATGGTTGAAATCTGTCCAGTTCATCCCGTATCTCTTCTGTGAACCCGTAGGTCATGCGGTACTCTGGCCGTCCCGGCACGGGGATCGACGGAGCGGGGAACAGCGTGCCGGCGTGGTCTATCACTGGTTCTTCAGTAGTTGGGGCGATTATCCTGACCGGAATATCCCGTTCTTCGAGGTGTTCGACGAACCGGTTCAGCGTTTTTGCGACCCCGTCGGCTATGTGGTTGTACGCACCGGAGAAGAGTGCGAGACGTTCATCGGAGTGCTCGTGTTTCACATTTGTCTCCTCTGTTCTGCGTGGAACCTCGCTGGTGTATTACGAGAGTGTATCCGTTGGGAGAAAGACAGCAGCTGCCGTTTTGCGTCGGAAGAATTGTCCATCTGGACACCGATCATACCGTTCACCGATTTTCGATAGCTATAAAAAATTTCCCACGATACGTTACCACTGTAAAAAAGTAAACTTTAAAAATGTGGATATATGAAACGTCTTACAGCGCGAACGGGAGTTCGTGAAAACACCGCGTACATATGGAATCCGCGAACAGGAGCGTGGAGTACAGGAAGCTCATCAGTTTCGGGAACTCGAGCTACGTCGTCTCGCTCCCGAAGCACTGGTTGGAACGGAAAGATCTTGAGAAGGGCGATAGCGTCTGTGTCAACGTGCACGACAGCAGTATCGTCATCCAACCCGAGTCGCCCGCCGAGGAGCCGACGAAGCAGGAGGAGATAGAGGTGCGGGATGTGGGTGATGAGGTACTGAAACGACGTATCATCGACGCGTACGTGCACAACGCGGATAGGATCACAATCACAGGGGAACTACAATCGAAGCGAGAGGCCATACAGGACGCGGCGGATGTGCTCACCGCGATGGAGACTACGGAAGACGGGCGGAGCGTGACCTTGGAATCGTTCCTGGATATCCGTGACGTGACACCCGAGGAGCTGTTCAGGAAGATGGATCACATCATCAATGACATGTTCAAAGACTTACGGAGCGTCACCGAGCGGAACCAGATAGAGGCCGCGGCGTTGAGCGATGACATCACTGAACGGGACAGATCGGTCAACCGTATCTGCTTTCTGCTCCTCCGTACGATCAATGCCCAGCTGGAGACACTGACCGATGTGCAAGAAGCTGATCTACCGAGTCTCTGGGGACGAACGTTCTTCCTCGAGGATATCGGGGACGATGTGAAACGCATCGCACGCTTGCTCGTGAATATCGAGGACGAGGTCGAAACGGTAACAGACTTGCTCGGTACCGTGTATGAGCGCTACAGGGACTGCATGGAAGCGTACTTCACGGATGATAAAGACCAGGTCTACGCGCTCGCGGAGTGCCGGGAGGAGACGATGCAGGCCTGCGAGGAGATACGTGAGCTGGGCGACGCACCGGTCTTCGTCTCGCTCACGGATCGTATGAAACAGCTCGTGGCGAAGATACACAGCCTGAATCGCATTGCATACTGACATTCTCCGCAAATCGCTTGCCACCGCCGGGCAGTCTTTTCTATGAACGGAACTCTAGCGAAAACCCTTAAGAATTGCATGCTCTCTATACGATTGGATAATATGACAACGTACGACAAGCTCGTCCGCGACAACATCCCCGCTCTGATAGAAGAGAGCGGTGACACG
Organism: uncultured Methanosarcinales archaeon; assembly: GCA_964459935.1. Taxonomy (GTDB): domain Archaea; phylum Nanobdellota; class Nanobdellia; order Woesearchaeales; family CAYNLP01; genus CAYNLP01. The sequence continues at coordinate 2,255 of CAYWOP010000050.1, forward strand.
GCCGCGACGCACCGGGCTTCGGAGGAAGAATATCGGGAGCGACTCCGGGCAAAGCTCCTAGAGGAAGCTGAAGAGTTCCACGAATCGGGAGCGGTGGAGGAGCTCGGGGATGTTTTGGAGGTCGTCCACGCGATCTGCGAGCAGTATGCTATCTCTTGGGAGGAACTTGAGCGGATACGACACGCGAAACGCGAGGAACGGGGCGGATTCGCTGAGCGGATCGTTCTGGAGCGCGTTGATTAGAGTTCTGGGAGCAGTCGGCTTGCTGCGATGCATGCAGCGGCCAGGCCTGCGAGACGCGGTTCCGTGAAGTGCCCTGTGTCGAACGATTCCGCATCGAGTATCCCTATGACTCCATCGTTGAAGATAGGAAGGCAGGCCTCGGAGCGCACGTCGCTGTCGCATTCGTAGTACGGACCCTCGTCCCGGTATGTTTCGACATCGTGGATGACCCTGGCTTGACCGCTTCGAGCGACCGTGACATTATTACTCTGTTCCGCGAAGTCCGCGGTGATGGGGAACTCGGCACGGCTTGGCCTGCCGCGGTACGCGACCTTGACCAGAGCAGCGTCAACCGCTTTGTAGATGCCGATCCAATCGGCTTCTACCTCACTGTTCACCGTATCGATAATAGCGTACAGTTCCTCCAGGACTCTCCGATCATTAACGTGCGGGGAGATGTCGTAGGTATCAAACTCCTCTGTATCCGTTATATTACAGCCATCCGTGGGAACGGGGTACTCCAGCGGGACGTCTCCGTCCGTTGTCACCTGTTCCAGTCGCTGGAGCCACGTGTTCACTGTATCACTGTCCAGTTCTAACCCGGCGTCGTTCAGATACTGCATTGTTTCACCTCAACTCCTCTCGTATGTGCTTCGCGTCCTGTAACGTGAGATTGATCCCTGCTATCTGTGCCCCGTCTTCCTCCACCGTTTTTTCGTCACCGGTGTCGAGGCATCCGTCTTCGTAGGTCTTCGGACCCGCGATACCCGTGATATACGTGTCTTGAAGCACGTCACCGGTCGTGGTCACCGCCCTCGGTGCGTCTTCTCCGATACTACCCTCCTCAACGCCTTCTATCCGGGTTCCCTCGTAGTACAAGGGATTCGGCCTGAACCCTGTGGCGTTGATACAGTACCATCCCTCATATCTACCGGGCTCCGGTGGGTCCATCTGGACGTTGCGGGTCGTGTAGCCGTGTTCCTCCACCGCTTCTTGCAGCCGTGTGTAGTGCGGTTCGCGTACTCCTGTGAACCGGTTGTACTTCACGGTGACACCGTCCTCTTCCCGCTCCTCATACTTCCGTACCGGCTGGTCCGTATCTCGACGGTGCCAGAGTTCCACGTTGTTCACCCCGTTCTCCAGAGCGTTCCGGGCGGCGATCGCCGCGGTGTGCGCTGCGCCGATCACGGCGATATTGATCCCGTTATATTCTTGATCGGGATCGAACGCGGTTGTGAGCCCTATCCTCTGTGAAATGGGAAACAACGGTGTGTATTCCTGCGGTAGCGGGCGTGGTCGACTTCCCTGACAGCAGACGACAGCGTCCACGGAGATAGCTCGATCTCCGGCGAGTATGGCATGGCCCCTATTGGTTTTCCGTATCTCATCGGCGGGGAGCGGTAGGTACGTGAACCTGTCCCGGTCTCGCACGGTGTGGTAGAGGAGTTGTTCCATCTCCACGACATGTTCCAGGCGGGGCCGTTCGTGCGCGTCCTCCACGAGGCGATGGTACCATCCGTCGAGGTAGGATGGGATGCGGTCACTCGCGTCGCGGATCGGCGAGAGGAACTCGTCCACCGGCGAGTTTGGTATCACGTCGGGATAGCGCTCGGGGATGGATCGCCCGGTCCCGAGCATGATGACCTCGCGCGATGAACCGTGGGTGAGTTGTTCTGCTACCGTTAGTCCTGCTGAGCCGTCGCCGATGATTCCTGTTACTTGTTGCATTTCGTGGTCACCTCGGAGAAAGAAGGGTGATGCAATTATCGCATCTGCATGAGAGTGCGATCGGAGATGCTGTCCGTAGTAGCGTCGACCCTCATATCCCCAGGCAGAGATATTCTTTTATTAAATCTTATTGTCTATATTATTCTTTTCCGAATATCTCGGTGTTGTCCGCTCCGAAACACTTTTTTACCTCCTCCGCCACAATCCAAGCATGATTTTCCAAGGGTTGCTCGGTAATAGCATCTTGGGAATCCTCGGTATCATCGTTCTTGTGTACAGCGCAGAGTACGTGGTGAACCGTCTCGTGCTCCTCGCCCACCACTACGGCGTCTCTGACGCGTTCGTGGGGATGACAGCGATGTCGATCGGTACCAGTCTTCCGGAGATCGGTTCGCACCTCGTTGCTTCCTGGGGTATCCTCACGGGACGACTCGGGTACGAGACCGCCTCCGGTACCGTACTCGGAGCGAACATCGGCTCAGATGTAATCCAGCAGACCTTCGTATTAGGACTCGTCATCTTCATCGTCGGCGGCCTCACGTTCTCGGACGACTTCCTCAAGCACAACTATTCGATGATGGTCGCCACGACGCTGATGTGCATCATACTCGGCCTCGACGGGACGTACAGCAGGTGGGACGGGGCGCTCCTGCTGCTCGTATTCGTCTGGTACATGTATCACCTTTATGCACGGCAGGACTTCGACGTCCCCGAGAAGGAACCGCTCACCAGGCCCGCATACGTCGAGATACTCCTGGCACTGGGCGGCATGGCGGTGTTGCTCGGCAGCAGCTACATCGTCCTGGACGTTACGGAATTCGTGGTGGAGCAGACAGGACTGGGAAGCTCGCTCATCGGCGTGTTCTCCCTCGGCCTCGCAAGCGCGTTACCCGAGCTGTTCACCGCGATCCACGGTATACGGGAAGGGGCGGCCGGTATCTCACTGGGAACGTTGATCGGGAGCAATATCACGAACCCCTTGGTCGCGATCGGCGGGGGAAGCCTCCTAAGTACCTATTTCGTTCCCAAGCCACTGGTGTACTGGGATCTGCCGATGGAAACCGTAACGGCCGGACTGCTCCTGCTCTACTTGTTCCAGACCGATCGGAAGCTGGACCGTTGGGGTGCAGCCTACCTGATGGTGCTCTACTTCGTGTACGCGTTCGTCCGCATGCAGTACTTCGCCGTTGACGTGTGGTGAGTCAGTCGTACAGTTCCTCATCCACTTCTTCCGCGAACCGTTTGAGCTCATCGAATATCCTGTCCGCGTCACGGCGGAGTTCCTCGATCGTGCGAGATAGCGAGTGGCGACGCAGTCGGATGGTACGTTTCTCCCGGGTCAGCAAGCCCGCTTCGATGAAGTTCCGGAGGTGGTGATTGATCGTGCCCCTGGTCACGTCCAGTTCCTCCGCAAGCTGTGTCGTCGTGAGCCGCTCGCCACGTTCGCTCGCCTCGACGATCCGTTTGAAGATGGTCGCGGCTGTTCGTTCCTTGTCCCGACCACTGACCAGTCCGAGGCTGTTGCAGAGCCAGTCCACAATCGCTTGGACCTCTTCGTCCTCCGGCGGCCGTTGCGAGTAGAGTGTTATCTTGCGCATCATTACCTGTACAACATCGAAAGTATATAAATCTATTCCCGACAAGGCGATATCATATACATGATAATTAATATAATATTCATTTTCCTGAATTCTTTTTATACAAAACCCATAAGTTATATAAAGTTATTTCCCTAAACCGATGATGAGGTGATAGCGATGCGAGGACTACGAGACGAGATGCGACGCATGGAACAGCTCATGGAATCACTGATCAACGAGGGGATGCGGTCACAGAGACAAGGAGACACAGGGCGCTCGAGCTACCGACGACCCCGCGCCGACGTATTCGAGACCGACGACGCTATCATCGCTTCCATCGAACTACCAGGCGCGAACAAGGATGATATCAAAGTGCAGAGGGTCAGAGACGGCCTGGAGATCACAGTCGATGCTCCAGAAGAACAGGAATCAGACAGCACGTACCGCCGCGAACGCGAACGCACAGGATACTATAGAAAGCTCAACCTACCGAAGAAAGCGAACATCGACGAAACAGAAGCGACGTACAAGAACGGCGTACTCGAACTGCACATACCAACGACAGGAACGACCGACGAGATAGAGGTGGAGTAGATGGAACTCACAGTTGCAGAAGCACGACAAAAGGACGTAGGCAGAGGGATCGCACGGATCCCGACAGACGCGATGCAAGACCTCGGCCTCGAAGCCGGCGACATCATTAAAATTACTGGTGACGCCGACGCGGTCGCATCCGTCCGACGCGCCCACCCCAAGGATACCGACGTGATACGCATCGACGGGACCACTAGGCATAACGCCGACACGAGTATCGGCCAGACCGTTCAAGTCGAAAAAAGGGACTGCAAACCGGCACAATCGATAACACTGTCACCAGTGGAGAACATCCGGTTCAGCGGCGACCCCACCAGCTACTTCCACAGTAAACTGCTCGACACGCCCGTACTGAAACGGCAGAAACTCACGATCAACGTCATGGGCACGAACCTCACCTATATCGTCACGAACACATCTCCAGGGAAGTGCGTGAAGGTCACGCAAGAGACACAGGTGAACGTTTCGGACACACCGGTCAGTGAAGAGACGTTGAAGATGCCCGAGGTCTCGTATGAAGACATCGGAGGGCTCGAGGAAG
>CAYWOP010000051.1:0-6805 GCA_964459935.1 uncultured Methanosarcinales archaeon
AGAATTGACGAAGTCCGCATCTACAACCGATCGCTCTCTCAAGAACAAATCAAACAACTCTACCAAGAAGGCAACGCATCCCTGAACAACAACTACGACAACACAAGCACGTGGGTCAGTAACGAAACCGCCGTCAGGGATAACTACACGGTCGCCGTCACACCGAGCGACGGAGAAGAGGCAGGGACCACAAGAACATCAAACTCCTTGCTCGTGACGAACTACCAGAACACGTGTTCCGGTGATAGTTCCTGTATCAGCGCGAACGCGTGTGTCGATAGCGTCTACCAAGGCTCCATTACGAACAGCGTGTGCTGCTCCGCAACGGCATGCGTGACGGACAGCGATACGTGCGTCTCCGACGGTTCCTCCCAGAACGGGAACACGTGCTACAACGGGACGTGGATCGCAGACGACGGGCAGTTCCGCGTGGAGAACACGAACGACGAGACGCTCTTGACAGTCGATAAGTACGGAAGCCTCGTGACGCGTGACTCCATCACGCAGTCCTGCACCACCTCACCGACCGGAGAGAAGTGGGCCGTGGAGAACACGAGCGGGAGTGCGAACGTGTGGGTGAACAGCTCCGGGTACGTGTGCGTCGCTGATGACATCACCGAGCGTACGTTGCTAGGAAACCCTGAGAAGTACGCCGTCCAGCACACGAACGGGTCGGTCCGAGCAGAGTTCTACAAGAACGGGAGCGTCTACCTCCACGGTGATTACAGCGCTAGCGTCGGGACTATCAACTAGCGAGAGACGGTCAGTGTTGAACGTCCTCGACCAGCTAGCAGATGCATAACTGGATACCCGGAGCGATGTAGCGTGACCGCGTGCAGAAGAGCGCTCCACGACACCGCAATCGTTAAATAGACTTGTTACGAACTTGAACTTACTATTTAACGACGGCGGAGGAGGTTGTTGCATGGACGACGACACAGCTCGGATCAGACGATTCGTAAACCGGTTCCGGGACCGGTTCGACATAACAGAAGCGGTATTTTTCGGCAGCCGTGCACGCGGGGATAATTTGGTACATAGCGATTTCGACCTTATCCTCGTCTCTCCTGACTTCGACGGTATGCGCATGGCGGAACGCGCCGCTGCAGTCCTGGACTACTGGAATCACAACAGGCAACTCGAGGTGTTCTGCTATACGCCGGAGGAGTTCCAGCGGAAGAAGGAACAGATCGGCACTGTGCGCACCGCTGTGGAGGAAGGGGTGCCAGTGGGGTAACCCGATCGTGACTAGAACTGCATCACGCAGTTCCTTAGACCTCCTCGATTGCTTACAATACTTTTTCATATTCTCTTCCGGACGTTAACTTTAATATATCGGGCTTTCATATCATATCGTATGAACGAGCGGGCCCAGCAGTGGTGGGGGAAAGCGAAGAGCGACCTCGCCCACGCACGTTTGAGCATGGATGAAGCGGCGCACGACTGGGCGTGCTTGGCCGCCCAGCAAGCCGCAGAGAAGTCCCTGAAAGCGGTGCCCATCGAGCATGATGAAGGGGTTCCCCAAGTCCACGATGTCTCGTTACTGGCTCGCAAAGCGAACGCTCCGAAGCGAATCATACAGAACGGAGGACTGCTCACACCGTTCTACACCGGCACGCGCTATCCGGATGTCGACCTGACCGATGACGAACTCGCCGAAGCGGCGGGTGACGCAGTTTCCGCGGCAGAGGAGATACGAGAATGGTGCGAGAAACAGATATAGAACGCGTCCAGCGCTTACTCACCGCGTTGGAGGAGCAAGTGGATGTGGAGCGGTGTATCCTGTTCGGCAGTCGAGCTACCGGTACGTTCGCAGCGGAGAGCGACTACGATCTCATCCTTATCTCAACTGATTTCCAAGGTATCCCGTGGCATCGCAGAGCCCAGATGGTGCATACGGTCTGGGAGGAGGATGCTCCGCTTGAAGTGCTCTGTTATACGCCGGATGAGTTCAAGGAGAAGAAGCGTCACGTGGGCACAGTCCGGACGGCTGTGGAGGAAGGCGTCACCGTTGCATAATCAGGTACGACCTGAATACTTGGTCTACTTTACCGAATTTTTTTCTATATTGAAATTATTAATTTCCGCTTTACAGTGATGGTATCGATGCACTTGTTACCCCACCGTGTACTGACGGCTCAACTGGTAGATCTCCTGCAGTCCGGCAGCGTTGGTCAGCACGTACGTTTCGACGGTCGCTAGCCAGGACGGCCAAAGACCGATGCAGTTCTCAGGCGACCGTACATCACCACAGCAACCACACGAATCAGCGATGGAAAAGGTCTGCCCTGCAAACATTTTTTAACTTGTGCCACGGTTGTAGCCATGTGAACGCAGAAGACTGGTTGTCGGAAGCAGAAGAGAAACTGCAGGATGCGCGAGCGTCGGCCGAGGCGGAGCGGTTCGCCGCCGCATGTTTTTGGTCGCCTCAAGCAGCAGAACTCAGTCTGAAAGCCGTGTATATCCATGCAGAGTCGGAAGCGCCATCGAAAGTGCACGATCTCGTCAAGCTCGCGAACGAAGCGGCCAGTCCTCAACGTGTCCAGGATGCGGGAGCACGGCTCAACCCTGCATATACTGAAGCACGTTACCTTGGCGTCTCTGATACGATGCCCTCTAACGCGTTCACACAGGACAACGCCGAGACATTCATACGATCGGCCGAAACGGTGCTATGATGGTGCACGTCCCAGATACGGTAAAAGCGTTCGTACAGCGCGTTGAGGAAGCAATCGACCCAGACCTCGTCCTGCTCTTCGGCTCCCGAGCAACAGAAACAGGCGATCGAGACAGCGACTATGACATACTCGTCGTCGATGAGAGCTTTGAAGACGAGCCCTCACACGCTCGCGCCACACGGATGTATCGACTGCACGACGGTAGCTTCGCACTCGATGTCGTTTGCCTCACACCGGAGGAATTCGAACGAAAAAAAGAGTTCACCATCAATCCTGCGACGAGCCGCGCGAAACAGTGTGCAGTTACTCTGACCGGAAACAGCCACAAAAACACGATCAAACATCCCGGGACATCACCGCCGTCTAGCCGGTGCGGCGTCTGAGCACCTGTATGAGACGGTTTATATTCCTATATTACAGGAATATGTCTATCACTTCTCGCGGAACCGAGTTAGACGCTTAGCCCACCGTGTACTGACGGCTCAACTGGTAGATCTCCTGCAGTCCCGTTGCGTTGGTCAGCACGTAGGTCTCCACGATCGCTCCTACCACGAAGACCGCGATGGCGAGGACGAACAGCCAGTAGTTGTAGATGAACACGTTCGTATGGTCCTCCGTGGTGAAGGCGTTCTGTAAGAGGTACACCAAGCCCAGTGTTCCGAGTATGAGTATGACAGTGGACCATGCCGTGGCGAAGAACCGTCTGGCGATGAAGCTCAAGAGCACGCCGCCGACGCTGCTGATGCACGCCCACAAGAGGAAGTTGTGCAGTTCGTCGCTCCGCTTCACCACCTCTTCACTGATGACCGACCCGCTGATCGCCGCGAGGATGTACGCCCCGCCTTCGAGGAACGTGTGCCACACCACATAACCCAGTTCCGTCAACAGGAACAGTATGGGACTCCCGTTCGCCTGCCAGGCTGCGGTGAGCGCGCGGTAGCCGAATATCGCTCCCCACGCACTCGCGTTCCATGATACGAAGAACAAAGCGCCGTCGCTCCACGCTATCGCGAAGAGGAAAGCGATGAGTAATACGTACCAGTTGTTGCTGAGTATGCCCCAGAACGTGCCGACATCGAACGCCCGTCCTTTCAACGCGGGGTCGAGGAACAACTGCTCGCGGACCACGTTGATCACGTCGTAGCCGAGCTGTGGGAGGATGAACGTCATGGACATGTACGCGAGGAACACGCCGGTGAAGATACCGAAGTACACGCGGAGCGTGTGGTGGTTGTCCTGCCAGAGCTTGCGGAACGTGAACACGCGCTCCTTCTCCTCCCGTTTTTCCTCCTCCACGAACAGCTTCCGGATCGATGGTAAGAGAAAGAGGGTGAGGAACATGACGCTGACGATGCCAGGGTTTGCGCTGAATACCTGCCGAGCTATCACAGCGCTGATGATACTGTAGACGAAGCCCACGATGACGGCGTAGCTGAACCGACGGTGCCAGAACTCGTCCGGTACCACCTGTTCCAAGACCATACCGTCCACGCTACGTCCTGGTTTTTAAACGTTGTCGTGGTAAAGCTTTTTATGAAACCGTTTATCAATAGACTGTATGCGAACGGCGTTCCTCGTCATAGTACTGGTAATCGTCGTCCTCGGCACGGCGGCCGTCTTCCTCGCAGGGATGACGGCTCCGACCGGTTCAGCGGTGCAAGAGGATGAACCGACGGTGCATACACTCACGCTCGGCAAGGACGCGTTTACCTCTGCGCACAGTATCAAGAATACATCAGCCGGTGCGGCGTCTGAGCACCGATAACTACTCCGTTATCTGTAAAGAACTACTTGGTTAAGAACTACTTGTCCTTCTTCCAGTTATAGTCGCGTTGCTTCGAGCTCTTCCCGAAGCCGCAGCTCGCGCATTTTTTCTTCCGAACGTGGAAGCTGTGCTCGCCGCAACGCCTGCAACGGGTGTGTGTCTTCTTCCCGCTCTTCTTCCCCATCGATGGAGTACCTTTCGCCATGGTATCACTCCGGTGTGATCGTGAGTATCGTGTCGCCCCTGATGAAGAGCTTGCCGATGCGTCGTTTCACTTCCCCGTCGACGCGTTCCTTCGCGTCCTCCAGGACCGTGTTGATATGGATATCGAACATCTTCAACGTGCCGACGTACTGATCCCCGTTCTTCAGGTCCACGATGACCGTGTCACCACGCGCCTCGTTCAGCGCGTCGAGCGGCCGCGGACCTTCTTCTCCTCCCATATGATCACCTACCACCCACTACAGACACCCTGCTTATAAAAGTTCCCGTCGCCACAGAGTAACTTTTTTAAACACGTTCCCGTCCCCTGCACTTGATGAAGGTCAACAACACGTCCAATCGCAAGGCGAGCGGTGGGAAGTACCGCCACGACCAACCCAAAAAGTTAAAGCACGAGGCGAAGCCGCCCACGCACACCACGATCGGCGAGCGCAAGCTCCGTGTCAAACGACGCCGTGGTGGTAAGGAATCGTACGTGACCGTACGGGACGAAACTGTCAACGTAACGGACGGCGATGAAGCATACCAAGCACAGATCGAAGACGTGGCGGAGAACCCCGCGTCCCGACACTTCGCCCGGCGGAACATCATCACGAAGGGCGCGATCCTCGAGACGGACGAGGGCAAGGTCCGGGTAACAAATCGACCCGGGCAAGAAGGAACGATCAACGGCGTCTCTGTCGACGAATAATTTTCAGGATAATTTTCTAAAATTGTTGTAACACGTGGATGACAATTTATATAAACGTGACTTACATATTTTCAAATATGGATTATGCCGCTGCACTTCGTAACCTGGGACTCGAGAAGATACGGTCCGGACACTACGAGGTGAGACTCGGTATCAGCAACGACGAGGTACAGGTGGACAAAACAGGTACAAACCTCACAGAACAGGGCACGATAGACGAGCTAATCGAGATCGGACAAGGACAAGCACGACACGGTTTCAGCATCGATTTCATACCCGACCACGAACTGTTCTTAGTGAAACACGAGATAGCCCCGAAGATACATCCGAAGCCCGAGCATGCTACCTGGAAATACCTGGAGCCCGCAGGACGACGAGGCGATATATATCTCGGAACGTTCACAGACGGAGGCATCCCAGTCGGACGGCTACCGCTCAAACAACAGAAAGCCATCTACCAAGAACGGAAATAACGATATGGACACTGAAACACTCTACCACAACCTCGCTCAAGAACATCCTGACGTCGACGCGGACTGGTGGCCGACCAGGTCTAACAATGAGGAGTTCGAGATCGCCTGCGGGTGCATCCTGACGCAGAACACGCGGTGGGAGAACGCGGAACGAGCGATAGCGAACCTGGACGAGCACAACCTCTTGGAACCGGAACGGTTGCTCGATAGCGATATCGAGGAACATGTCCACCCGAGCGGGTTCTACCGGCAGAAAGCGGCGCGCCTCAAACGCCTCGCACGCTACCTCCGCGCCACGGAGGAACCGGAACGAACGGAACTGCTGGATATCAAAGGCGTGGGAAAGGAAACGGCGGACTCCATCCTCCTCTTCGCCTTCCACCGTCCGTATTTCGTCATAGACGAGTACACGCGACGAGTCGTTCATGAGTACAGGGTGATGGACAGCGACCGTTCGTACGACGAGCTCCGCCGTGCCTTCGAGGACGAGCTGGAACGCGACGCGGACCTGTACAAGGAGTTCCACGCGTTGATCGTCGAGCAAGCCAAAACATATTTATAAAATCCTCTCCAAAACAGATGTATGCTTGACGGTCTGAAGTTCTGGGAAAGTGATGATGAACTGGACCTGGACGACGACCTACCCCCGCTCGACGACAACGCACCGACGGAGAGCAGAGCGAACGACGTCGAGCCCGAACAGGGCGTGCCCAACGACCGCGGCAGGGATCAAGAGCTCCCAGGTCGACAACCCACCGCAGACAATCCACGCAACCAGGAACTACCCGGTCGGTCACCCGGAGAGATGGGGAGCGGGCCGAGCTTCGACCCGGGCAAGACGTTGCAGGACAAGAACGCGGATGTAGAGCAACAGTCAACGTCACAACCGTCCAGAGGGGCGACCGGCAAGGTGGACAAGGACCTCGAGCTCATCAACTCCAAGCTCGACAGTATCAAGGCGATCCTGAACAACCTG
>CAYWOP010000052.1:0-6585 GCA_964459935.1 uncultured Methanosarcinales archaeon
CACATAGGAGGGGAACAGCACATCTCTCCGTTGAAAAAAATGCTTGAGCGAGAACAGTACGAGGCCACCCGGGTTTCGCATAATCAGTGTATATCGTAAACTGCTTCCTTCAACTCTTGCCTACGTTCTCCGTAGTGTTCCTCAGGTACGAATCCGCGCTCTACATCGTGTTCAGCTATCGTGGACAACACCGTGTCGATTGTTTCTTTGTGCGTCTCTCTATTCCCGGTAAGAGGCAATGGCCGCCCTTTGTAGAACAACTTATGATCATGACCTTCTTTACCACCATACTGGACGCCTTCTATCTCTGTTAAAGCTTTGACAGCCCTATCAAGACTAGGATATATCGAGCGTATGGGATTCTCCACTGTAGGGGCAGATATCTTCCACCGATCCCTCTCATCAGTTTGAGTCTCAGGATTGTAAAGCCGTTCTTCTCTACCTATCGCACGCAAGAGAACCCTACTCGCAAACGCGTCACTCATCAGGTTCCCCTCACCGTGTTTAGATTTCTTCACACTCCCGTCTTCCAAATACCTCACCTTACCGTCATCCCTACTTCCATCCTGCTTCTCAACTAGTGTCCTTATCAATTGATCCCTGTATGCCGATTGGGGACCCGCTGGTGATAGGTTATCGTTATGCTGAAGCGCACGGCGGATCTTGTTAGGTTCTCCGTAAATATCACCCACGTTGTATCCCTTATCGACAGTCTTTACACCATCAGTCAACTCTTGCTCCTCTTCTGTGGCGAGTTCTTCAACCAATCCAAAATACTCGACGAAGTCATCTACGGACATATGAGAGGTCGGACCTACTGTATCATCTTGCACCGAGACTCTGAAAGAGTCCCGAAATCCCATTCTATTAGCGAGCGCGTCACTCTCAGGAGGAATAGTTTCAGGCTTATCACCCGAGACCAGCTGAAACTGCGTAAATACCATATACAATGTCTGCAAGCCGCCCTATTTAAATTTTTTGGTTTTTTACTACTACAAAATAACACAAGCATTTGATATCAGCGATAGTACGATATGCAGCATAAAGCACTGCTCGCCCACTGCAGTTTTGCAAAATCTGTCAGAGAACAGGTGAACAGATCACTCGTCAGCTAATTCGAATCCCCAACTCCTCCAACTGCTCTCTCGTCACTTCGCTCGGACTCCCGAGCATCAGGTCCTCGGCGTCCTGCGTCTTGGGGAACGGGATCACTTCTCGGATACTCTCCTCGCCGGCCATCATCGCTATCATCCTGTCGAGGCCGAACGCGATCCCGCCGTGTGGTGGCGTGCCGTACTGGAGCGCGTCGAGGAAGAAGCCGAATTTTTCCTCATATTCCTCCTTGCTGAGACCGAGGGCGTCGAAGATCGCCCGTTGCACGTCCATATCGTGGCAGCGGATGCTCCCGCCGGCGATCTCTTCCCCGTTGAGGACGAGGTCGTGTATCTTCGCTCCTGTCTCGAGCGGTCGGTCGCGGATCTCGTCGATACTATCGAACTCGGGCATCGTGAAGGGGTGGTGTGCGTACGTCAGTTCCCCGTCTTCCTGTTCGAAGAACGGCCAGTCGACGACCCAGCAGAAGTCCCACTCCGATTCATCCAGGTCGGGCTTGTCGCTGCCGTACTCTTCCACGGCCGCTGCGTGGCTGATACGCGGGAACGGGGTGTCGAGCTCCACGTCCAGCGTTTTGCTGAAGACGTGGGCGACGAGTTCCTCCACGAGTTCGATGATATCCTCTTGCTCGACGAAGCTCATCTCCATATCTAACTGTGTGAACTCCGGTTGTCGATCCGCCCTGAGATCCTCGTCTCGGAAGCATTTCGCCATCTGGTAGTACTTGTCGTATCCGGCGACCATGAACAACTGTTTGAACAGCTGCGGTGACTGAGGGAGGGCGTAGAAACTGCCCTTATGGATCCTGCTCGGTACCAGGTAGTCCCGCGCCCCCTCCGGGGTGCTCTTGGCGAGTACGGGGGTTTCGAGTTCCAAGAACTCTTTGTCAGCAAGGAAGTCGCGCATCGCCTTGAACACGTCGTTGCGCAGTTCCAAGTTCTCCCGGAGGCGTTCCTTGCGCAGGTCGAGGTAGCGGTGTTCGAGCCGTGTCGCTTGCTTTGAATCGACGGATTCGTCGAGTTCGAGCGGGAGCGGGTCTGCTTTAGAAAGAACTGTAACTTCTTCCGTCTGTATCTCGACCGCTCCGGTCTGCATATCCTCCTTTTTCTGCTCATCGGGGCGTTCCGATACTGCTCCTCGTACCTGTACCACAGATTCTCGCCGTACGTCCTCGACCTGTTCGACAAGATCACTGTCGAGGAAGCACTGTGTGGTGCCGTAGCGGTCTCGTAGTAAGAGAAAGCCGATGCTGCCGGTGACGCGGAGTGAGTCGACCCAACCTGCGAGCGTGACGTCCTCGCCTGCGTGTTCCGCTCGGAGTTCGCCACACGTGTGTGTTCTATACATGACTCGTGAGAGGATGGTCGGACTTTAAAGTTTACTGGTCGTCTCGTCGATCTCCTGGTTCGCCTCGTCCCGTCGGCGACGCTCGGTGGCGTGTGACCGTTGCACTTTCTTGATATACTGCGTTATCTCCTCCACGTTATCGATCGCGTGCAGTTCTTTCGTTTCCTGTTCGCGACCGCTGAGTCCGAGGGTTATCGTACCGGCTCCGGTGAGGCGTTCCACGACGTTGGCGTGGTCGTACGTGATCGTCGCGATATCTTCGTACGGTATCTCCTCCTCTGTGAGGAATATCAAGTTCTCGTGGGTGTGCAGGAAGAGCTTGTCCGTGTGTATCTCATACCTGACATCGCCGGCGATGGCGAAGTCGTAGAGTGCGAGGCCGATGATGACGACCGTGAGGATGCCCGCTAGTATCTGTATGAACTGGAGGAGGGAGAGGCCGAACGCGTCCAGTATCGGGGCGAGTTCGAAGCCGGTGATGCTCAGCAGGGTGAAGGACAGTATCAGCACGAGCGTTACTATGATGACGGTGAGGAGGTCTCGGAGGAACAGGTGCTGCGCGTCCGCGTTCACAGTATACAACTGTTCCCGTGTGATGTCGTCCACGTATTCCTGGGGCATACGAGCGTTCCGGTACTCCTGGCTTAATAAGGTTCTTGTCTGCCAGTACCCCACATTTCCCTCCGACTGCGACAGACTTAAAAAATAACACTTTCCCCCATACCATGATGAAACCAAATGAAAGATATTATAACAGCAAATCCTGGTACGATGCCAACAGCGCCTACCAGACGCTCAAATCATTGTACAATCTCTTCGGAAAACGAATCCCTGAAGATGAAACCGCTGTGATGAAATGGTTGCAGGACCAGCAAGGCCTTGCAGAGAAGGCCAAGAAGAATTATCCTAAATCTACGAACCCGTTGGATAGGTATTATGACCAGTTAGAGATAGCATTTAGAGTATTATCCAACCGAGGCGGTACGACAGGGGACAAAAAGACGCAAAGTGACTGCTACAACGCTTTGTCTAGTGCCTTCGGACTCATGCAAAGCTTCTCTGAAGATGTCCAAGACGCGCTCTCGTAAGTTATATAAACGGCACCTGCGCCGTTCTCCACATGGCAGACTCCGATTATCGCGAGCAACTTGTCACGTTCCTACGACAGCAAGGCTTCGTCTGGGGCCCGTCTCCTGAAGTGTACGGAGGAAGCTCTGGATTCTACACGTACGGCCCGCTCGGGAAGCTGTTGAAGAACAACGTGGAGGAGCATATCAGGGACGTGTTCCGCGAGTACGAGTTCATGGAAGTCGAGTGCCCCACGGTCATGAAAGAAGAGGTCTGGGACGCTTCCGGTCACCTCGAGGGGTTCAGTGATCCTATGATCAAGGATACCGAGGGAAACCTGTTCCGCGCGGACACGGTCATCGAGGACTACTTTGAGGAACATGAGATACAGGAACCGGTTCCGCTCATGGAAGAGGAGATCTTAGAAACCATAAAAGAGTATGATATCAAAGCGCCGTCAGGAAACGATTTTACGGATGAGGTCAAGGCGCACTCGTTGATGATGGAAACGACTATCGGAGTGGATCAGCGAGCATTCTGCAGGCCAGAGACCGCGACCACCACGTACTTACCGTTCCGCAATTATGATTTCTTCTTCCGCGGCCAGTACCCGTTCGGCGTGTTCCAGATCGGCCAGGCGTACAGGAACGAGATCAGCCCGCGCAAGCACCTGCTACGTAAACGGGAGTTCACGCAGGCGGAGGCACAGCTCTTCATACTACCGGATCAAAAGAATGATTTCGAACGGTTCAAAGCGTTGCGGGATATGACGTTGCCCGTGTGGACGTGGGACGATCAGGAAGAGGGGGACGAGCCGCAGCGGATGCGCCTCGGTGACTTGTCGGAAGAGATGCTAGGGAGCGAGGCGTACGCGTGGACGCTGGGCGTCGCGTATCAGTTGTTCAAGGAGATGGGTATCCCCGAGAACCGGATGCGTGTGCGGCAGCACGGTCCGGATGAGAAAGCGTTCTACGCGAAGGACGCGTGGGATATCGAGATCGAGACAAACAGCTTTGGATGGATGGAGGCGTGTGGTGTACATGACCGCACGGATTACGATCTCAAGCAGCATTCCGAGCATGGGAATGAGGAGTTGGAAACCACCGTTGACGGGGAAACGGTCACGCCGCACATCTTGGAGATTGCGTTCGGCACGGACCGCCCCGCGTTCGCACTGATGGACCTGTTCTACGATCACCAGGAGGAAGAGGAGGGGAAGACCGTGTTCCGCGTGCCGTACGATCTCGCGCCGCGGAAGGTCGCAGTGTTCCCCCTGCACCGCAAGGAAGACTTGCAAGAGCTCGCTCACGATGTCTATGATGAAGTACGTGAATCGTTCCCTGCTAAATATGACGAGACGGCGAGCATCGGGAAGCGCTACCTCCGCGCAGGTCTGGAAGGGATCCCGTGGTGTGTCACCGTCGACTACGATTCCTTGGATGACGACCAGGTGACGATCCGCGACCGTGACTCGGAGGAGCAGATCCGCGTGCCGATCGACAAGCTCGTGAACTGCTTGTACTGGCTGTACCAGGGCGAGTCGTTGGACGACGTGAAAGACGCTGTTTAATGACAAGGCAACGATTGCGCCACCGTTTTCAGCTTTTCTTTTCTATATAGAAAATAAATAGGTTTAATTATCTTGAACGTGTGCAATTGAGATATGCAATCCGCACTCGCCTGGCTCGGAAAGGCACACGACGATTAATAAACAGCACCCCTCCTCAAAGGTGAAAAGCTTCCAGCGATGTGCTTCCACATGCAGCAATCCTGGGAGAAAGCATTCAAGGCCGTCCATATAGCTAACGGAAACGGCCTGCGAAAGACACATGACATACGCAATCTTGCAGCCGAGCTCGATACACGCGAAGAGTGGGACATATGTCTCGATACCCTCACGATTCTACACCGCGAGCAGATATCCGAACAGCCAGGAACTCTACGACGAAGAGAAAGCAGAGCACATCCTCATAACCACGGAAGAGGTGCTCGAATGGGCCAGGACGAAGATCGAAGAAAGATAGTACAAATCATCCGAGAAGAGTTCCCGGACGCCACGATAACACTGTTCGGAAGCCGAGCACGTGGGGACCACTACCAACATTCAGACTACGACATCGCGATAATCTCCGAGAATATCGAGGACAAGGATAAAGCATACCGAAACGTTAGCAAACCACTCCATGAGGCCGTGCAAGCATCCTTTGACCTGGTCTTCTACACCCCAGACGAATACTCTCGAGGAAAAGACGGATTCCTACCGGAACTCATCGAGCGCGAAAGAGTGGAGTTATCCGCCTAGGACTGGTTAAAATTCCTTGTGGATCCAGTACCGCTCCACCTTCTCAGGATTGAGCCAGTGCAGCTCCGTAGCGGTATCTACTTTAATCAGGTTGTTGTCAAGGAACTCGGTGTTGTGCTTGTGAAGTTCACGGTCCTCACCGCTGTCCATCCGGACCATGACCTCACCATGCTGCTGTACTGCGTTACGTAATCGATCAAACATTCATACCACCTATAAAGCAAGTCAAATTTTGAGCTTATAAGGATTGCGGTGGAAGCCAAGACCGATCAGTTCGCTCCGCCGACGCGCAATCACTCAACGTAGTGTAGAGCCCCGTGCTATATCTGCAACGTGGAAGACTCGTTCCTCATACACCCTTATGTAGCAAGAACATGACCGGTCGCACACGGCAGATCACCCACGAGCCCCACCGGTTCTATACCAACATTTATATAGCTCAATACCCGCTATTTTACTGGGTGAGATGGTCATGAAGATCGACGAACTGAAAGAGCGCCAAAAAGATATCAACCTGGACGAAGTGAAAGTTGTAGAGAAAAGCCCCGTGAAGAAGTTCAGCCGTATGGGAGAGCCAGGCCGCGTCTGCAACGTTACCATTGAAGATGATTCAGGACAGATCGCGTTCACCCTGTGGAACGATGAGATCGACGAAGTGGACGAAGGCGACGTCCTCAACATCCGCAACGCCTACGTGAAGGAGTGGAAGGGCAACCTTCAGGTGAACACCGGCAGGAACGGCACGTTCGAGATCG
>CAYWOP010000053.1:0-4870 GCA_964459935.1 uncultured Methanosarcinales archaeon
TGTAGCCCGAACGGTGCACTTCGACCTGCTCGGAAGTGCTACGACGATGCCCAATACCGAACTCACGTTTAATATCACGACCGAGGGGCCCGGTTTCAGTTCCTCGAAACCAGTCGTTTACTTTGACTACCCCTCTTACAACGGCCTCCTCCCCGCTGGAGGAACGTGGACGATCAGCACGAAAGCCTCGTGGCCCAATGCGCAAGGAACCACTGACTACCAGTACAGCACTGACTACGCTGGTGACGAAGCGGCAGCCACGTGGCAGATGATAGCGGAAGAGACGGGTGGCAAGTACGTCGGCGGTACCATCCCCACGGGTGTCCAAGCACTCCGAGCAGTTGCTGAGACCGGTAGCACAACGGTAACGACGGTGCGAGACGTGACACCTGCCCAGACTTCCTTGATACTCCGTGATGATTTCGAAGCCGACACCGGACCGATCGAAGACCACGAACCCACATTCGGCAACCTGTCCTACCAGAACATTAAGGGGAAGGTGGTCGTGCAGAACGGCACTGCGAGGCAGAAGCCTGGTTGGTATGAGCACTGGGGCGAAACCGTAGTTGTGGCCACTGATACCAACGACGTTATCGTCAAGGCGAACGTCACGTACGGTGGTTGGGGAGAAGGACACCACACAGAGCTCATATCCGGACTGAACGAATACTACGCGTACTACGGAGCTCAGTTACTCAGGAACTCTGTAACCCTCAGGTCCCGACGCCCGGACGATTCGGGAAAAACAGAAGTGGGACTGCAAACGGGCACGCCGTACGAGTTCACACTGCAACACATCGGAGACTCCGCGACAGCCGTGCTCTACAACGGTTCGACACGAACGACGGCAAGCTACATCGGCATACCCAGGGGTTACGGATCTCGCCAAGGATTCAGGATCCGTAAAGGCGGTCGGATCCTCGACCTATCAATCTACGAAGTCAAGCCAGCATCCAATACGACAGACGGGCAAACCGACCCTCCAAACGGTACTGACGCGCCCAGCTGCACATTCGAAGAACCGGCGACACCAGGGTGCAGTCTCGGGTCGCCGTCGAACGTGTCATTCGATGGTACTTCGTATCAGTGGCTGTGCGATACACGGTCCTGTCAGGCCACCGCCGGGTTTACGGACGGGACACCCCGCATGGAGGACAAAACCATAACGGATACCGTTATATACGGTACCGCTTACACCTCATCAGATGGTGATTCTTGGAACCAGGTCAGCCTGAACACTGATACCTGGACCGTGGGGAACGAGCAACTCGATGTGGACAGTAGATACGTCGCGTTCTACTCCTGTTCGTGGAACGAAGGATGGGACTGTCACGATGGATGGCAACTGGTCACCCTCAACGGTGCAGACACGGGTGAGGAACAAGAGAATGACACCGTGAATCAATCCGAGGATGAACTGACGGAGTGTAAGGGAGACTGCCAGTCGCTCTCTACCACTATATCGCCGTTGGACAGCGTTGATGCGGTGAACTTCCAGTCCGGTAATCCTAGTGTAGCGCAAGGACCGGACGGTGAAGTGCTCAGATTCACCGGTGAGCAGGCGAACGATTATGCAGGTGCCAGCTTCAAGGCACGCATCAACCTATCGAAGCGCGGGGTCGACCTCATGGAAAAGGATCTGTTGAAACTGGACGTGAAGGCGAGCCGCGGCGCGTTCATGCATGCGCAGCTTAACAATCATCCGGAAGCGGGGATGCAGAGTAAGTACTGGTTCCTCGACGGCCTCAGAGGACCGTTCGACTGGAGAACCATCCATATCGATCTTGACCTGCCCGAGACCTTCGGCGGTTCAGATATCTCTGACGATGTGAACGTGAGTAGTAAAGATCAGGTCATCCACATATCCGGTTCTATCACGAACTCGGGGAGAGCAAAGCAGGAGGATGTCGGAGAGTTACTGATACGAGATCTCCGGGCCGCGCAACAAGCGGTAGACGTGGACTGGGACCAGACAAGCTTTACAACGACGGAGACAGCGAACGGGGGTGTCCGGTATACGTATCCTGTGACGGTAACGAATAAACTCAACCAGTCAATCACTACTGAACTCGGTCTGGAACACATCGAAGGCAACAGAGCGACCGGTTCGGTCTCCCAGACCAACACAACGCTCGGACCAGGGGAAGCAACGACGGTTGATGTGACGATAACAATATCGGGTTCCGATGTCGACCAGGTCGATCCATTGTATACGGAACGGTTCAAGATCGTCGCACAGGCAGCATCGATACAGGATTCTCAAGATACCATACTACGGTCGGCCGATCCTATCTACTTACCCGTTACGGTCCCGCTATCTGACACGGCCACGTCGTTCCCGATCATGACACCGCCGAGCGCCCTTCCGGATGATATCCTGCGGTTCGATGCATCACTTGCACGGAGCAAGGCGGACGGCAGAGATTTGCAGTCGCTCATCGACTCCGCAAAGGAGAACGGTATTTATAACTACGGAGATTCGAGCGGCTCGGCGTGGAACGACGTCATCGTCGCCTCAGCGTACCTGTACGAGATGACGGGCGAGGAGAAGTATCTTGACAATGCGGAAACCTTGTTGGATGCAGCGCCGGAGATCTGGGACGAGCATTATCAAGCGTACCTGAACCAAGAACACCGGGTCGTATCTGACGGTATCATCGTGGAGTGGGACGACGGGTGGCACTACACGCTCGGACTCGGATGGCGGGTCATGGGAACCCAGCGCTCACCGTATCAGTACGGTACGAGCGGGAACAACAAGGGCGGGTCGATGAGCTCTTTGTTCTACGCGTTCGACATGATAGCGGATGAACTCGACCCGCAGGTCCGCGACGAATTCATTACAGAGTTCGCCGTCCCCGCCGGGATCCAGTGCAGGAACCATTACATCGGCGACGGTAACCAGCAGGCCACGGCGGACGCGTGCACCCTCTACCCAGGCCTCGCAGCGCGGAACTGGCCGTTGGTCGCGTTCGCGCATAGCTCAGAACATAGCTTCCCGAGCGTGATAGAATGGACGTTCACCGATGACGGTACGCACATCAGGGATGGGTATCAGGATTACACGATGCGGCCATTGTTCTGGAATATGGAGCTCATGTACGGCGTCGGTATCAACAGCTACGCCCAGCACGAAGACCGACTGCAAACCCTGGCGAGCCATCCTGAGTTCACCGACGACTACTTCTGGAACTGGGCCGAGCAGACACGGTTGAACTGACAAGCAAGCTGCCATCTTGCTTTCGTATTTCAGAAGGAGAGTTACCAGTGTTTGGAGGTTTGTGAACGCATGGAAAAGGGGTAGCACTGAGTGAGTACTTCGGAAAACTGTTCTGCCTCTACCGTAGCGGGCATCTTACGATAGCTCTTCTTTGATAGCTTCGTACTCTTCCTCGCTTATCTCGCCCTTCGCGTACCGTCGCTTCGCTATCTCGAGCGGGTCGTCCTCCCGAAGGTGTGTGAAGACCTTATACGCGAGCCAGGCCATCACTCCGAGTAGGACTATCCAGAGGACGAACCAGAGCAGTCCGAAGAACGGGAAGAGCCCGTGCCATGCCCACATATCGTACATAGTACGCATATGATTGCTTTGCGTATTTATGTGTTCTCATCGACCGTGAACGTGCCGTTGCGTATCTGTTTGATATACACGTTTCGCGTGGTGACGCCGGCGTCGTTGAAGCCGAACGTTCCGCTCACGCCGTTGTAATCAGCAACCTGGTTCGAACGTCGTTGCATGCAGGTGAGGTTGCTGTCGCAGGCTTCTCCGATCTTCGCCATGAGCTGGACGGCGTCGTAGCTGAACGCGGCCATCATCTCCGGTGTTTCGTTGTACGCCCGCTCGTAGCGCTGTGCGAATCGTTGTGCTTTCGGTGTCGCGTCGAGCTTGAACGGATACGTATATGTCATGCCGTTGGCGCGTGCTCCGACGCGTTCCGTGAGCAGGCCGGTCTGCATGAGCCAGGGGCCGTAGAAGCTCATGTTCATACCGAGCTGGTCGGTCTGCTGGACCAGGGAGACAAGGTTGGGCGGGTTGAAGGATGTCATGATCGCCGTGGCGTTCGTCCTCCGCGCTTTCGTGAGCGCCGTCTGTAGGTTCTCGTCGCCGTACTTGCTGAACGATTCTGAGAGTACGACGTTCCCTCCGCGTTGTTCGAATGCTTGTACGAACCTGTTCTGGTAGGTCTTCCCGAACGGATCCGCTTGGTGCAGTACGACCGCGTTCTCTACACCATCGCTGCGCATACGATCTGCCAGTCGGTTCATCTCCTTCTGCACGGATGATGGCATGTTGAACAGGTGTGGATATTTGCCGAGGAGCGGGTCGGTGCGGACGGAGATGCTGTACGTGAGCGCTTCGCCCTGCGTTATCGGTGCTGCTGCCGGGGTGACGGCTCCGCAGAACACGATGATCTTGTTAACGTTGTCTACGTTCAGTAGCTTTCGCGTCGTCGTGGTACCTTCTTCACTGTCGCAGTTGTCGTCTTCCACGATCAACGAAACGTTACGTCCGTCGATACGGCCGTTCTCGTTGATATCCTCCACGGCGAGTTGAGCGCCCTGTACGGCCCAGTTCCCATAGATGGAGACGGGACCGCTGAGCGGAGCGGTCATACCGATCTTTATGGGCCCCTGCGTGGACTGGGTGGTGCAACCTGCGAGGAGCAGGAACGCTACCGCGACCGTCACTATTTTACTACTGGTAAGTTTCATATCTTTGACTCCGCACCAATGATTTAAATATGTTTGTTGGTTACTTTTTACAACAATGGATGTGGAGCACGGACTCGAGGAGCTCGGGTTCTCGCGGAAGGAGGCGAAAGTGTACACGGCGAACGTGCAGCTCGGCACCGCACGGGCGAGCGCTATC
>CAYWOP010000053.1:4880-6567 GCA_964459935.1 uncultured Methanosarcinales archaeon
TCCGTCGGGAAACTACCTACAATATACTGGACGCGTTGCGCGAGAAGGGCTTCGTCTCGTGCATCCAGCGGGACGACGTGAACCATTACGCGCCCGCTGACCCGACGACGATCGTGGAGCAGCTGGAGGAGAAGCGCCGACGGGCGGAGGAGTTGGTACCGGAGCTGGAACGCTTGCAGAGGAGCAGTGTGCGCACGCCCTTGGTAGAGTTCTTCGAGGGTCGGGACGGTGTGAAGACGGTGCTGCGGAAAGTCCTGGAAGCGCGGCCAGACGTTGTCAGGGTAATCAGTTCGAACGAACAAGTAAAGGAGGTCCTACAGCCGTACCTCCCGCAGTTCTACCTGCGGAAACGGGTCAAGCGCGGTATCGAGGTGAAACTGCTGACCGATAGCGAACTCCTGACGGATGAACTGGTAGAGTATAAGTTCTTGCCGGACGAGCTCACACTCCATACTCTCTGTCATATCTATGGTGATACCGTTTCGATGATATCCCTGTCCAAGAAACCTGTGGGGACTGTGATCGATGACGCGTATATCGCTGATACGCAGCGCAAGATGTTCGACCTGTTGTGGGAAGGGCTTTGATTATTTACCGGAGTGCACCGGGCAGCTGTGGAAGCATGCGGTGCCGGGATAGCGACAGTCCTCGCCCAGTTTCTCTTCGAGTCGGAGGAGCTGGTTGTATTTCGCGGTGCGTTCGCCCCGTGCCGGCGCTCCTGCTTTGATCTGTCCGGTGCTCAGGCCGACGGCGAAGTCCGCGATGAAATGGTCTTCTGTTTCGCCGCTGCGGTGGCTGACCATGACATCCCAGTCGTGGTGCATCGCTTTCGTGGCGGCGTCGATGGCCTCGGAGACCGTGCCGATCTGGTTGACCTTCAGGAGTAAGTCGTTGCAGCTTGCTTGCTCCGCCGCCGTTTCGATCCGGTCGGGGTCCGTGCAGAGGAGGTCGTCGCCGACCACGTTCACCGTGGGATCATCGATCCGCTCCAGCAGTTCCGCGTGGTGTTCGAAGTCGTCCTGGTGGAACGGGTCCTCGATGCTTGCGATCGGGTAGTTCTCGATCAGGTCAGTGTAGATAGAGAGCATCTCCTCGGCGCTGCGTCGTTGCCCGTCGAACTCGTACTTGCCGTGTTTGTGGAACTCGGACGCGGCGGCGTCGATCCCCAGTTGCACCTGTTCTTCGTAGCCTCGCTGTTCCACCGCGTCCCAGATCAGATCAAGGGGTTCGTAGTACCGTTCCAGGTTCGGTGTGAACCCGCCCTCGTCGCCCACGTTCACTTGGTAGGGGCCGAGGCGTTTCCGGATGAGCTCCTTGAGTTCGTAGTATATCTCACTGGCCATGCGCAGGCTCTCCTTGAACGTCTCCCCTCCTGGTATGATGTGGTATTCTTGGAACTCGAGCTTGTTGTCGGCGTGGACGCCGCCGTTGATGATGTTCATGAACGGCGTGGGTATGATATACTGTTCGGTTCCGACGATATCGGCGAAGTATCTGAAGAACGGTGTGTCCTGGACGACCGCGGCGCAGCGGGCCGTCGCGAGGCTGACGCCGAGGATGGCGTTGGCGCCGAGTCGTTCCTTGCGTTCCGTCCCGTCCAGTGCTATCAGTGCCTCGTCGATTGCTTGTTGGTCGGTGACGTCCATGCCTTCCAGCTCGGGCGCGATCACCTCGTTCACGTTCCGTA
>CAYWOP010000054.1:0-6505 GCA_964459935.1 uncultured Methanosarcinales archaeon
CCGGACGGAACTGGGACCAGGTCCGCGTCAGTATCTGCTACAGCAATGCAGACGTGAAGATCATGGGCGCCCACGCCGGTGTCAGCGTCGGCCTCGACGGCGCCACCCACCAAGCCCTTGAAGATATCGCGACCACACGCGTCCTCCCCAACATGACCGTACTCGCACCCTGCGACTTCGAAGAGACGAAGAAAGCAGCCAGAGCAATCGCGGACGTGGACGGCCCCGTGTACATGCGGTTCGCTCGGAACGCATCACCGATCTTCACCACAGAAGATACACCGTTCACAGTGGGCAACGCGGAACGATACAGGAACGGGAGTGATGTTACCATCATCGCATGCGGCCCCGTGCTCTACGAAGCGGTCAAAGCCTCACGGCGACTCGCACAGGACGGTATCGAAGCGGACGTGCTCAACTGCCACACCGTCAAACCACTGGACGAGGAAACGATCCTCGACAGTGTCAAAAAAACGGGACGCGTAGTAACGGTCGAAGAGCACCAGAAGAACGGTGGACTCGGCGGGGCGGTCAGCGAACTCCTTTCCCGAGAACAGCCGACACCGCAGGAGTTCGTCGCGGTCGACGACCGGTTCGGAGAGAGCGGCGATCCGGAAGCGATGCTCGAACACGGACTCACAGCACCCTACATCACAGACGCAGCAGAACGAGTGATGCAGCGATGAACGTACTCGTCACCGGCACGATACACAGAGAAGGACTCAGGCGTCTCAGGAAACACCACGACGTCACCCAGCACAAACCAAACGATGAAGAAGAACTCATCGAACTCCTCCAGGACAAGGACGCCGTGGTCAACCTCGCCAGCACAGCGATAACGGAGGAGGTGATGGAACGTTCTCCGCGACTGCGGATCAGCAGCAACCACTGCGTCGGAACGGACAACGTGGACATACAAGCGGCGACCGAGCGACACATCGCCGTCACGAACACACCGGTCTCAGCGGAAACGGTCGCCGACCACGCCTTCGCACTCCTCCTCGCCGTAGCGAAACGCGTTGTCGACGGGGACTCGTATATCAGGACGGAGGAGTACACGCGGAACGAACCCATGCAGATGCTCGGGTGGGACGTACACGACACCACGCTCGGCATCCTCGGCCTCGGCCGCATCGGCAAAGCGGTCGCGCGGCGAGCGAAGGGCTTCGGGATGAACATACTGTATCATGACCAGGAACGGTTCAAACGGTTCGAAAAGCAACATACCGTTAAGTACCGGACGAAAGATATGCTCCTCAAACGCTCAGACCAGATCATCACTACGCTGCCCCACACGGAAGCCACAGAGCACTTCATCGGCGTGACCGAGTTCAACACGATGCAGGACCACTGCATCTTCATCAACGTCGGACGCGGTCCAGTCGTGGACGAGGACGCGCTGATCCACGCGCTCAAACACGACGTCATCCGCGGGGCGGGCCTGGACGTGTTCGAACACGAACCTGACGTTCCCCACGACTTACTCGACAGGGAGAACGTTGTCGTCACCCCGCACATAGCGAGCGATACCGTGGAGAACAGGGAGCGCATGGCCACGACCGCCGCGGAGAACGCGCTGGCAGTGCTGAACGGCGAGGAGCCCGAGTATCTCGTCAACGACGTGACGATCGGTCCAGGATATGCGAAACCGTTCTTCCTCCACAACGGCGACGTCATCGTCGACACGACGGTGCTCCGGAACGCACTGGAGCGGTGCAGCGATGCTACGTATCAGCACCACGTAAGCGAGGGCAACGACTTCGCGGCGTGGGTGCGAGATGTCTTGCAGCAAGAACGAATGGCACGGGAACTCACTGAGGCGAAATCGCGGCAGGAAGCGATACAGGTCTTAGACGGTGAATGACCGCTTGTCCCACCACTGACGCACCGAGTTCACTATAGAAACAGTGGTGCCGGAGAGCACGAAGTCACGCCACCACACGAGCGTCTCCTTCTGCAAGTTTATCCAGATCGGCGCCTTGTAGAACTCATACTCTTCACGGATATCCTCCGTGAATAATGAGGCGATGTTCCACCCTGCGATGCGTCCCTGACGTACTTGGTTTCCCGGCGCGGCGTACCGCGGACCGTCATACGTCACATCTGCGAAGTTCGCAGCACCGCCCACAGCGTATACAACGGCGTCGGTCACGCTCTGCATATACTCGTTCACCACCACTTCTCCCTTGTCGTTCGTACGCACGTCAGCAGCGACGTTTGCCGACCGCTCACCGCACCACACCGTCACGTCCGCAGCGTAGTCCTCACCGCCGCGGACACGGTCGCTGGAGACGGTAACCTCTTCATCCGTAACGATCTCGACACCGTTGCGCTCCAGGTACGATCCCGCTATCTCCGAAGCACGTTCCGGCAAGTCCGGCAACACCCGCTCCGCACGCTCGAATACACGTAATGGTACATCGATACGACGAACGTCCCTCGTCTGAGAAAGCTCTTCTACATATGTATCCAAGAACGCGGCCATCTCCACCCCCATCGACCCAGCGCCAACCACGGCTACAGACGTGTCCGGGCTTACGCGTTGCTTGACACGTTCCTTCACCCGCTGGACGTCGCTCACGCCATCGACACCGATGGCATGCGCCGGAGCGCGGCGCTGCTTGCCGGTCGCGACGACCAAGTAATCGTAAGAGATGCGCTCGTCCTCAAGGACGAGCTCCTTCTGCTCGGAACGGATCTGCGCGATGCTTCCCTGGACGAAGTCGATATCATGCTCGCTGAGGAAGAAGTTCACGTTGATCGGCGACGCGTCCGGGAGGAGCGACGGCGGGGCGAACGTCTTCTCCGCACCCACCACCTTGATATCCAACGCGTCACCAATCTCCTTCCGAACTGTCAACGCGGCGGTCAGGCCGGCGACGTCGACACCAGCGACTACGAGCGTATCCATACGTGTTTCCTGGCGAGGACTCGTATAAAAAGCTTCTTACAGGAACATCTCGAACGCGACCAGAGCTATCGCGATGGAGAGGAGCGGACGCCACGACGCTCCGTACGCGATAGCGACGAAGCCGAGCGCGGCGAGCGTGCGGAGCTGACTCTTCCAACACCCGCACGTCACCAGTTTATACAGGGCGTAGCCGAGGAACGCAAGAGCGATATATGTGAAGCCCGGGACCGTGAGGAAGTAATGCAAGGTCGCGAGTACGCACACGAGTGCATACACGACGACCTTCGGCTTGAACTGAAAGCCGCGCCGCACGTCTTCATCCACTTCACGCCGTCTCCGCTGGTAATGCGGGTATTCCATCGGTGCCATCACTTCTTTATATAGGAATGAACGTATTTAAAACTACGCGAGGTTCTTCTGCTCATGTCTCGTGATGACCTCGTAGAACACGTCAAACACGGGCACGTTCGTAGTGGTCGTGACGAACTCCGCCTGGTTCTCTTTACAGATGTTCCGTAGCTGCGCGATGTGCTCCTCCAACTCGCTCTGGTACTCGCTCACAGAGCGCCTGCTGAGGAACGTGCGCATGCGCTCGTCGGTCTCCGCATCCTCGAGCAATACATCGCCGCGTACGCGTAACTCCCGCTCTGAGGGGTCGAGGGTCTGCACCACGACGATCTCGCTCTTCCGGAACCGTTCGATCACGTCGCGGAACTCCTCCACAGGATAGAGGAAGTCGCTGACGAGGACGATCATGGACTTCGACCGGATCTGCGACTTGTACGTCTGCAAGGACTCCAACGCTTCCGTACGGCCCGTCGGTTCCTTCTTGTTCAACCTGTCGACGATGCTCATCAGCTGGTCCACGCCCTTCTTCGGCCGGATCATCTCCACCTCCTCCGCGAACGTGTTGAAGTTGAACCGTTCGTTGTTGTTCATCGCCATGTACGCGAAGCCCAGGCCGACCATGCTCGCATAGTCGAACTTGGCCGGGTCCGACCCGTACGCCATCGACGCGCTGGAATCCACGAGGATGTGCACTGTGAGGTTGCGCTCCTCCTCGAACCGTTTGATATAGTAATCGTTCGTGCGAGCATAGACGGTCCAATCGATAAAACGTATATCGTCACCAGGGACGTACTGCCTGAAGTCGCGGAAGACCAGGCCTTCGCCGAACTCCTCCGTGTCCCGCTCGCCCTGGTACTGCGAATGAACTTGGCGCTTCAACGCGAGTTGGAACTTGTCGAGTTCCCGGAGAAACTCTAGGTCGATCGCCATTATAGGAGTTTTTCGATAGCGTCGTCCTCGGAGAGGCCCTCTCGTTCGGCCTCGAAGCTCAGCACGATGCGGTGCCGCAGCACGGGGTACGCCATGGCCTCGATATCCTTCGAAGCGACGTATTTCCGCCCGTGGAGCATCGCACGGGCCTTCGACGCGAGTATCAACCCGATGCTCGCTCGCGGACTCGCGCCGTACTCGATCAGGTCTTTCTTCGTCCTCGTCTTGTTCACGAGCTTGACCACGCGTCGTCGTAGGTCATCCGCGATGGGGACTTGCCGGGTGAGTTCCTGCAGCATCATCAGCGAGTCTTTGCTCACCAGTTGTTTCAGCTTCGGATCGTGCTTCTCCTGCGTGTAGCGGTTGACGATCTCCAGCTCGTCCTCTTCCGGTGGGTAGTCCACCAGGATCTTGAGCAAGAACCGGTCGGTCTGCGCCTCCGGCAGCGGGTACGTTCCTTCCTGGTCGATAGGATTTTGTGTGGCGAGGACGAAGAACGGTTCGTCGAGTTTAAACGTTTCAGTGCCCATCGACACCTGCTTCTCTTGCATCGCTTCGAGCAACGCTGCTTGTGTCTTCGGCGTCGCCCTGTTGATCTCGTCGGCGAGGACGATGTTCGCGAAGATCGGTCCCTTTTGGAACTCGAAGTTCTTCTGCCCGCCCTCCTCTTGGATGACGTAGGTGCCCGTGATATCCGTGGGCATCAGGTCGGGCGTGCTCTGGATACGGTTGAACTTGAGGTCGAGTATCTCGGCCAACGTGTTGATCAGCTTCGTCTTGCCCAGGCCGGGGAACGATTCGAGCAATGCGTTCCCGTCGCAGAGCATCGCGACGAGGATCTGTTCGATCACTTCTTCCTGGCCGATGATGACCTTACCGATTTCCTCGTAGATGTTATCGAAGGTCTTCTTCAGCTTCTCGATGTTCTTCACACTTTCGAACGTCTTACTTGCCATGGTGGTCACCTGCGCAGTTCAAGGTTGTACTCCTTCGCCAGTTCCGCCTCGTCCGGCACGTCGTTCCCGCCGAAATCAGAAGCCTCAGCGTTCGCTTCGCTCGGATAGGACTTGTCCTTGAACTGTTTCTCCTCCAAGGATTTCTCCTCGTCGAAGTTCATCTGATTCTGGGATGGATTGATATTTAAATTTAATTGCTCGTCGCCGAGCCGCGCCACGCTCTCGTTCCCGTACAGGCCGCGCGTTTTGTTAAAACCGATCGTCTCAAGCGTCTCGTTGCCCTGGCCCGCCTCTGAACCGCCTCCTGAGAAGCCCGCTACGGCCGAAGAGGCATCGCTCAGGTCGAGGTCGAACCCGCCCATGTATATTTCCAGTGAGGACAGGACCACGACGGCGAAGGTCAACAGACTGATAGCGACAGTCTTCTTGAACAAGGCTGAGCTGTCGAGCAGGTTCCCGGCTGACACGTTCTTCATCTTCTGGACGAGGTCGTAGAACATGCCCAGGACGAGCACGTTCTTCTCGCCCTGGTGGTCGTGCGCCGTGCGGAGGATCTCCTTCACCTCCGGGTTCGCCTCCTCAACTGCTCGGAGGTCCAGGTGGCGGTACCAGTAGATGAAATCGCCGATAAAGAACACGAGTGCCGGTATCAGGCTGTACAGGTAACTGTAATCGAGGAATACCATGACCAAGTAGAGGGAGAAGAACGCGAGTGTCGCGTTGAGGAAACTGTTCAGGAACGCGACCTTCATCGTCTCCCGACGGACTTCCTTGAACAAACGTTTGATCGTCTTCATCTTAACACGCGTCGATATTCTCCTCTAGGGCACTGCACGCTTGGTTCAGGCGGTCTTTCAAGTCATTGATATCTGATTGGAGATCCGAGATACGCTCGTCTTGATTCTGGATGCGCTGTCGCAGCTGGCGCTGTTTCGACTCCGCCTCTTGCAGTGACTGTTCGGCCTGTCGTTTCGACGCCAGCGCCTGCCTGAGCTCCGTGTTGGTCTGCTGGAGTTCCTTCTTGGTCGTCTCCAGCTCGTTCACCTTCTCCTGATACAGCTGGTCGTACTTCCCCACGTCCTGCGCCGTGTTGTTCAGCTCCTGCACGCACTGACGCAGTTCGGATTCCTTCTCGGATAACACCTGTGTGCATGTTGTATAATTACTTTTCACGCTCTTATAGCTTTGGCTGAGATCCTTGAAGCTGTCCTGGAAGTAGATGGCGGAGCCTGCGAGGCCGATGACGATGAGGCACATCAGGACGAGGAGGAACACGTTCACCCGCTTGTACATGAAATGCTTAGCCATTGCTCTGTGACACCCGTCTCGCCAGTATCTCCACGAGGAAGAGGACGATCGC
>CAYWOP010000055.1:0-851 GCA_964459935.1 uncultured Methanosarcinales archaeon
CGACTGCGACACCTCGGCGCGTGACGCGAGTTCCTCCTGTGTGAGGCCAAGACGTTTCCGTAGCTCTGCTATCTGATCTAGTTCCATCATTATCGCTGAAGGGGGGCACGTTTTAAATTTATTCTGATGTGAATATCTTTTGCAAGAAATATTAAAAACGTCGTGTGCTCGCGACGTGCTGAGGTGGTACGATGACACGATATCTCACCAGCGAATCGGTAACCGAAGGACATCCGGACAAGATCTGCGACCAGATCAGCGACGCGATCCTCGATGACCTTATCCGACAAGACCCGGATAGTAGAGTCGCTGTGGAATGTCTCACAACAACAGGACTCATCGTCGCGGCCGGTGAGGTCACCACGTCCGGATACGCAGAAGTCCAGGACATCGTCCGGTCCACGCTACAGGATATCGGCTACACCGACCCACAGTTCGGACTCACGGACGAATCCGTGGGCGTCATGGTCAGCATCCATGAACAGAGCCAGGACATCGCACAAGGCGTCAATAGAGACGAGGAGATGGGAGCGGGCGACCAAGGGATGATGTTCGGCTACGCGTGCGACGAGACAGATACGTACATGCCCTTGCCGATCACCCTGGCACACGACCTCACGCGACGCCTTGCCCACGTCCGCAAACAGGACGTTATCGACTACCTCGGGCCCGATGGCAAAGCACAGGTGACAGTTGAATATGAAGACGGAGAGCCACAGCGCGTCGACGCGGTCGTCGTCTCCACGCAACACCGAGAGGGCGTGGGGCAGGACCGGGTACACCGGGATGTGAGGAACCACGTGATCCAACCGGTCTGCGAGGACTACCTCGATACCGACACGGAATACTAT